>CAZSOP010000302.1:0-5506 GCA_964608385.1 uncultured Cytophagia bacterium | reverse complement strand
GGCGTTTTCTCAGCGGTTAAAAAAGTACTCATTATTCGGAAGAACCTTTTTTTATTGCTTTTCTACCCTTTTTTCATTAGCTTAAATAAATGAATAGCAGGTCATATTCGGGTTCTTTATTTCTATGAAAAACAAGTTACGTATTCTTTTCCTCTCTTCGGAAGTGGAGCCGTTTGCCAAAACTGGCGGGCTGGCAGATGTCGCCAGTGCACTCCCCCGTGCGCTTTATGAAGAAGGACACGATGTACGGGTTATGATGCCAAAATACGGCGTGATCAGTGATCGCAAGTATATTTTGCGCGACGTCATTCGTCTGAAAAAAATTGCCGTCAAAATGGGTAATAAAGAGTATATTACCTCAGCAAAATCCGCATTTTTGCCGGATTCCAAAGTACAAATTTACTTTCTCAATTATAAATCGCTTTATGATAAAAAAGGGCTTTATGTCGATTCAAAGACAGGCAAGGATTTTGCAAACAATGCAGAGCGCTTTGCTCTGTTTTGCCGTGCCGTTCTGGAGACGATTAAGATTCTTCACTGGGAACCGAACGTTATTCACTGCAATGACTGGCAGACCGCTTTGGTACCCTGGTTGTTAAAAAACGATTACGGGGAAGATTCTTTTTACGCCAACACGGCAACGCTGCTTTCCATTCACAATATGGCCTATCAGGGAAATTTTTCGCCGGCCGTCTTGCCAAAAATCGGACTTGCGAAAGAGCTTGGCGAGCCGGGAAGCGATATGGAATTCTATGGCAATATCAATTTTCTGAAACTCGGTATTTTGCATGCTGATTCCATAAGCACGGTGAGCCCAACCTATGCTGATGAGATTCAGTCGAGCGAAGAGTTGGGCGCCGGGTTGAATGAATTTCTAAAAGCGAGGAAAAAAGACCTTTATGGTATATTGAACGGCGTAGATGAAACCGTATGGAATCCTGAAAAGGATAGTTTTCTGCCCGCTTTTTATTCACCCGCTGACCTGGAGGGTAAATCAGAATGTAAAAAGACTCTTTTGCAGGAGAGCAAACTGGAATATAAAGCCGATATACCGGTAATAGGCATGATCTCACGCCTGGACTCTCAAAAAGGATTTGATCTGCTCGAGGAGATCAGGGAGGCGCTTTTTAAACTCGATATTCAATTCGTTGTTCTCGGCATAGGTGATCCTCGTTATCATAAAATGTTACAAGCGCTGCAAAAAAAATATCCGGATAAAGTTTCCATACATTTGCGGTTTGATGACCGTATGGCCCATCTCATCGAAGCCGGAAGTGATATTTTTCTCATGCCTTCCCGCTATGAGCCCTGTGGCTTGAATCAAATGTTTAGTCTGAAATATGGAACGATTCCGGTTGTGCATCACGTTGGTGGTTTGGCAGATACCATTACCGACTATACAGAAAACAGAAATCAGGGGAACGGCTTTATTTTCACGGACTATACCGGCAAGGCCTTTTTACAAGCGATTCAACGCGCTTTGGAAGAATTCTCGGACAAAAAAACCTGGCAGAAACTCGTAAAACGTGCGATGAAACAAAATTATTCGTGGAAAGCCTCGGCTGACAAATATGTGAAATTGTACCAGAAAATGATCTAAATCTTTTTGTTTTACTGTGCAACATCTTGTTTCGTTGTTGTACAGGTAATGTGGTTCTCCGGTCCGCCGCTTTCAGAGGGTTGAAACTTTTTTAGGCTCTAAATTCAACAAAAACAAATCCTTTATTTTTTTAATCCCCATCGCACCGTTCAAAAAGATCCCTCAACTTTTTGGCACTGACTTTGCTTTATTCCATACCTATGGCCTGCCTTGGGCAACGCATCTTGAACCGGACTTGGGACCAGGGTGATGTCTGAGTCATCTTAATGATTATGATGGAATATTTTTTACTATGGAAGGTATTGAGATTTCCTATAATAAAGTCGGTGCCATGCGTGATATCGTATTGCTCGGTATTCGCGGCTATGTGGACACACAAACCTCACCCGAGCTGCAACAAAGGATATTTGATTTGATGAAGCAGGGGATGTCGCAATTTGTCATCGATCTGAGTGCAGTCCAGTATGTCAGCAGTGCGGGTTGGGGTGTTTTTGTTAGCGAAATCCGCGGCTTGCGCGAAAAGGGCGGTGATTTGATTATTATCCATATGTTGCCCGAAGTAACCGAAGTTTTCGAAATGCTCGAGTTTAATAAAATTCTTACCTGTTCCGATTCTTTGGAAGAGGCCATTCATGATTTTGATCTCAACAGAGGTCTGGATTTAACATCAGCTTTCTCTCACCAGAGTGACTCGGATACGGTTCCTTCTTCAGATGTGGTAAACCGCGTTCTTGAAGAAAGAACGCGGGAGCAGAAATCCAGGCCTGTTTCTAAAGAGCCGCATCGTTCTCATCGATTATCCCCCCTGGCGGCCGGTATGTCGGATGCGGAATTGCCCTTGAGTGAAAAGATAAAAAAACTGGTCGTAGAGAATCCGAACAACGGCGCCTGGGCAATTAAACGCTCTTTAAATTCACCGCGTTTCGGATATGTAAAAATCTCTTTATTCGCACTTTTTTCTCTTATGAAAAGATTAGGGCTCGGCAGCAAAGCAAAACGTTATCGTTACTATCGATCTCGTTGACATCGAAAAAATATGGAGTTGCAGATGAGAAGGTTTGTACAAGACGTCGGTCGTATACTGTTTTTCTGGGCCCTGCTTTTCCTTTTCAGTGCAGGGCTTTTTAGCAACAGCCGGGCACAAACCGTATTTAAAGCGGACACGACTCAACGCGAAACCCAGCTTATCGCCGGGGATGCCGTACATCTTTATGTTTACGATGGTTTTTTTCCTGCCGGTGAGGATAAATTTATCGGTACATTTCACGATAAAGAGTATATTATCGATGGTTTTGGTGATATTAATCTCTTTTCCATCGGCAGAGTACATGTGGTGGGGCTCACTGCAGGCGAAATTGCGCGGGTACTGGAAACAAAGCTTAAACCCTTTGCAAAAGATCCGCATGTCGTGGTTGAGCCCTTGGTCAAACTCTATTTACGCGGTGGATTTAATGAATCGGGTTTACACAGATTTAATTTGCGCATATCTTTTTGGGAAATGCTGGAACAGGTGGGCGGTCTGAATGGGATTACCCGAATTGAAGACATTTATATTGTTCGCGATGACCGCATATTATACAAGGATTTCTGGAATGCTTTTTACCGCGCCAGTTCACTGGCTGAACTTGGCATACAGTCCGGTGATGAAATTATTGCACCGCGAGTCAACCGTTTGACCATGGATACAATTCTGCGCTATTTTCAATTCGGAATGTCAATCATAACCTTTTACATTACATTTCTAAATTATCGTAATACCCAGTAATCATGGAAGATTATAATGTATTACATCCTGCTTTTGAACAAGAAGAAGCGGTCAATTTTGATTATGGCAAGTATCTGCGCGGCTTGTGGAAGCGTAAATGGCTTTTGGCGTTTTTGACCCTGGCGTTTGCCGCTTTTTTTTATTCACAAATCAGAAATCAGATTCCTATCTATCAGGCAGAGGTATTTCTTAAAACAAAGGAATTTGACAACCAGAGCGGTCAGATTCTGAGTCGCAGCCGTCAGATCGAGATGGCAACGGAAAATTTTACCAAACGGGTGGTTGCGCGGCTGGGATTAGCGCTGGATATAAAACAGAGCTCTCTCGGAAGTGAACGGGATAATATTTTTCAGGAATTTCACACCACTGAAAATCCCGTTCCCGGTGATTACAAAGTCCAATCTACCGAAAGAGGCCATTATCTCCTTGAACAAAAAGTAAACCAGGACTATATCATTCTGGACAGCACTCATGTTTGGGATGCAGTACAAAAACTGCGCACTGCCAACGGTTTTTCATTTCGACTCCATCCTCATTTCGTTACCCGTGCCAATTATGTCGAGTTTAAAATACAGCCGTTTTCAAGAGCAATGCAGGGGATTCGAAATCTCGATGTCATTGTGAACCGAAAAACCGGTCGTACCATGCGGTTGATTAAAACCGGGCGTGATCCACAAAAACTGGCTGATGACCTGAATCGCATTGCCGAAGCCTATGTCAGAGAAACTTTAAAATTGATGAATCGAGATGAAATCGCCAAATTGCGCACTTTGCAGGTGCAGCTCGAAGCGGCTGAAGCCAATATGCGGCAAACGGAAGCCGAGTTACGCACATTTCACTACCGCTATCCCATCTCTATCGAGGCTGAAAAAAGCGCCCTGGCCACCAAACTTTTGGATATTGAAACCGAACTCACCCGGTTGCCCAGGATACGGTCAAAGCTGGCCGACCTGCTCGATCGTCTCGAACGCGAAGATCAGGTGGAAGACTCTTTTCAGTACCGCCGTTATATTGTCAACCAGTTGGCAAATTTTCAGGAAATGCGGGATGACCCCAACCTCGGCATCTATCGCGAACGCCTTCGCGATCTCCTCATTCAATATGATGATATGATCGAAAAATACTCTTCCGATTATCCCGCTGTGGTTGAGACCAAAAAAGAAATCAACAAGACCCAGAATGAAATTATCACGTTTGCCACCACTTTTCTCAACACCCTGACAAAAAATGAAAGCGAATACAGGGCTCGGAAAAAACAAATCGAAGAAAAACTGCAAAAATTTCCGGAAGAAGAATCGCGCTTACAGGAACTGCAAAACCGTAAAGCGATTAATCAACGGCTGTATAACGATTATCTGGCAGAAATTCAAAAACTTAAAGTCGCTGATGCGGCCGAAAGCGGAGACATTGAAATCCTCGATCCGGCAATACCGCCTAAAAATCCGATAAATCCCAGTAAAAAGCAAAAAGTTCTGATGGGCGGGGCTTTGGGATTTTTTCTGGGGGCGATTATTTCTATCGCTCTTGATTTCCTCGATAAACGATTTCGATCGATACAAGAGGTCGAACGGGAACTCGATCTCAAGGTGATCGGGAATATTCCCAGAATCAATTTTCAAAACATACCGGATTATCAGGATTTTGAAAAGGTTAAACAAATTGACCGGCAATTGGTGACCCATGACTATTCGCCGACTCCTATCGGCGAAGCGTATCGTGCTCTGAGAACGCAATTGTTGTTTTCAAAAAAATCCGAGCGGATTCATAATCTCGTCATCAACAGTATCGGTCCCGAGGAGGGTAAATCCTTTACGGTCTGTAATCTGGGTATTATCCTGGCACAGCAAAAATCAAATACGCTGATCGTGGATTCAGATCTGAGACGTGGCGTTCTGCACAATACCTTTAAAGTATCCAAACAACCGGGATTGACCAATTATCTTACCAATAATGCTATTCTGGCGGATATCGTTCAAAAAACAACGGTTCCGAATCTCTCTATTGTAAGCTGTGGCGCCATGATGCCGAATCCTTCGGAACTTTTGGGTTCCCTGCAGATGCGCCGGTTTGTTGAGGAGACCAAACGCAAATTTGATTTTATTATCTTCGACACCCCACCACTGGAAGCAGCCACAGATGCC
>CAZSOP010000301.1:0-5510 GCA_964608385.1 uncultured Cytophagia bacterium | reverse complement strand
TAGAGATTTATGGCAATTTCCTCATTCCTACCGGCACCCTCAGTGAAAAGCAAGACCCGGGTCTGGAGGTGGGAGTCATGGGATTCATTCCTATTGCATCCTCGACTGTCGAGTTGGCTATTGGGGCCGATGTCTTTATGTTTCTGCCCGGAAAGGAAGAAATTCTTACTCATCGAGAAACAAGACTCACGATTAATTGGGCAGATTATTATCCTTACAAGATTATGATCGGGTCCTATTTCCCGCTCGGAGGAGGCATTTATATTCTCCCCCTCATCAACGGCAATTTCGAACCTCATTATAACTGGAACCATGTCGGATTCGATTTTATCGCCGGTTATCGATTTGGGATAGCCGGTCAAACCCTCGACATAAGGGCTCAATTTTCCTCTTTGGATCCATTTGAAAAAGGGGATAAAAACCTCGCCAGCGTGGGTATGGGGATTCTATTTTAAAGAGGCGAATACCTCCCGGAGGTTCAGGGTATGACTGTAGCAAATATCAAATCTGTCCGCAGTTTCGTTTACGCCTGCCTCCGGGAGGCATCTGACCACTTGCCCTGGGCTGTTCTACGCCGCCCCGTTGGGGCTAGAGGGTGATTTCGCTGAAAGACATCCATTGCCGGTTTGATCACCCTCTTTAGAGGTTCTCGCCTGGATTTAATTTTTCATTCTGAATTCATCATTCAATCGGCATCATTAAAAAAAATATTGCCTTCCCGGTAGGGTATTCGCCTCTTTCATTCGTATATATGATAAGAGCGAGTTGTTGTTCTGCATAGTAGTGTGGCGCCACACCTAAAAGGAGAAATGTTATGAAAAACTGCATGTTTATGCTTACGATTGGTCTAATGATCATTTACCTTTCGAATTGTTCTAAGGGAATAACAGATCCCAATGAAAAAATCCAAAACACTTCAAACAGTCAAATTCAGTCAGAAATGGAAAACGTGGTTATCTCCGTACCAGATAGTATCCCTGAAAAAATTAATGAACTGGTTGTAAAAAAAGCTGGTCAGTTTGGATTTGATGGTATTCGGATTTTAGGAGCTACCTCGCCAGGAGAAGAATCAAAATATTTCGTTTCTTTTTTCAATGATGGGGAGGGTTTCGGAAAGGAGATCTTGGTAAGCTCAGATGGTACCATAGAATTACTAAGCGAAGCAGAGGGTGCTATTTTAAATAACCGCTTGAATAATTCTTTAAAAAAAACAGCCTGGTCAACTTGTTGGAATTTGGCGACCTTTTATGAGAATACCAATCAAAGTGGAACTCAATTTCGATTTACCCAAGAGACAACAAGTACCGGATGGTTTCATAAAATAATTCGGAATCTTGGATCAAATCAAATTTGCTGTGCTTATACTTACTATGGAACCTTGAATGATAAAGTTTCATCTCACGATTGGAATTCGCACTATCAGTCTGGTCATGCAACATCACCCTCTTCGATTAAGGTACGTGCGTGGGGATTTCAAGAAGATGCTTCATTAAGTGGACCTGCTTATCTTTTCACGAGCAGCGCATGCTTGGAAACAGATGATTATGATGGGTTAACTTACAATTTGGGATATCCTCAAGGTGCTGATGTTGATGATACTGTCAGTTGTATTGATATGCATTACCTGGTATATGATTGGTAAAATTGTAAATTATTGCTGGCGTCGCGCTAATATGAAAAACTATGTTAAATAATTAGGAATTGTCATGTTAATACTTTTTAAAAAAAATCTATTATTCTTATTGTTCCTTTTGCTATCACTAGCGGCCTGTTCCCTGGATCCTATTGTCATAGAGCCTGATACCATCGGAGATTATTATCTGTTTTGCACGTTAGCCCCAACATTTAAAAAACACCAGCTCATACTTGGCAAATCTCTGCCCGAAGTGATGCCTGAAATGATAGAGGATGCAAGGGTGATTCTCAAAAGTAACGATCAATTGATATCCATGACACATACCGGGAATGGAAGATACTTTGATACATCGGGTGAGCTCGTGGTTGAACCGGGTGAAAAATATTCTCTAAACGTTTTACGTGATGGTGAGCAGATTATTTATGGTGAAACTCTGGTGCCGGGACCTTTTTCGATTACAAGCCCATGTGAACGAGATACGATTCAACTGGACCTGAGCCGTATCCCGGCGGATACCTCATCATTGCCTTTGGTTCTATGGACACCAAGTGCGCGAGCTAAATATTATACCGTAACCGTAAAAATGAATAGCGACGATGTGTGGGGCTCTTTCCATAGTACCTATCGCAATCAGATGTATTTTCCTGATATCATCCCTCATTTTTCGTACCGCGAGACGGTTAAAAAAGAAATCTTGGTCCCGGCCACATTGTATGTTTTCGCCAGGGATTCTTCATTTGTCTTTTTACCTTATAATCTTAGAAATAATTCTGATTATCATTTTTTGGATTTTACAAAAGAACAAGATGACCGCATGGAATTTTACCCTTTCTCTTTTGATACAACCAGAGTGAAAATGAAGGGAGCTTTGGGTGCCTTTAGCAGTATTAGTGCAGATAGTCTCTTCATATATTTAAAAATCAATATCAATTGGGTGCCAAATTAATTTATCTTTGGAGTATAGTCAATGTTGATTAAAGATCGGTGGTGTGTTTTATTATTGTGCTTTCTAATTAGTTGTATTCTATTAAATGATTCGCTTTATGCTGATAGCGAAACAATACACATATCCGGGAGGATCATAGACAAAGAAACCGGTGAGGGATTAAGTGGGGCCAATGTTGAATTGTTGCACAAAAAAATTGGTACCACAACAAATGAAAAAGCTGAATTTTTTCTGAAATGTGAATTGACATCGGTTGATACGTTGCAGGTTTCCTTTATGGGATACAAGACCCAAAAAAAACAGGTATCGTCAAACGACATCTCTCAGGTATGGGTCATTGAAATGGAACCCGCGATTTTAGGTATGCAAGAGGTTTCGATTTATGGTGATCGTCTTGATAGAGAATCTGCAAGTTTTGCTCTGGATCCTTCGGCTCGACGGATAAAATCGAGGGATATAAAAAAAGTTCCTGCAATCGGTTCTCCGGATGTATTTCGATCTATTCAACATGTTCCCGGCGTTTCTTTTACAAATGAGGCTTCTTTACAGTTCCATGTCAGAGGAGGCAATCCGGATCAAAATCTGGTATTGTTGGATGGAGCAATTGTCTATTATCCATTCCATGTTTTTGGTCTTTCCTCTATGTTCAATGTTGATTATATCGAGGATATTTATTTTTCATTGGGGGGGTATTCGGCACAGTACGGTGACCGGTTGAGCTCTGTGCTTGCCATGCAATCCAAAAAGCCACAGAAAAATTTTCCCCATCGTATCAATTTAAACATTATTGGTGTAGACATAACCAGTGGAGGTCAATTTGCTCAATTTGGCTGGGTTTATTCAGGAAAAACAAGTTTTTTAAAGTTGCCGAATAATATAACCTATTTTGATTTTCCCTACGATTATTATGATCATACCTTAAAGTTGGAATATGCACCCATAAAGAATCACTCTCTAGAAGCCATGCTTCTGAAAACAAAAGATAAATTTAATATTGAAGACAAGTGGAAGCGACAATTGGTATCAAGCAGTGATCAGGATAAATCGCCCTATATATTTATAGATCGAGATGAGCTGCAATGGGATAATAGGCTACTATCCACGAGATGGGAAGGACGGTTTTCTGAAGGAATTCAGGTTGAAATGCAATACTATCAAAGCAAATATTCCAATTTTGCATCTCAGAAAAAATTTCTCGATTTTCAAGAGCATATAGATGACAAATTCAGGGAAAGCATGCAATCAGTTATTGCAGATGTAAATCAGGAAAATGATTCAACCGGCTCAGTCGTGTCCAATCATTTTTCTGATGAGACGTTTAAGATGCTCATGAATTGGTCCCCGAGTACTCATTTGAGTTCAAGAATTGGGTTTCAGAGATCAAATTATAAAACCAATTATGGATGGGATGGTTTGTATCAGTTTCAAGAAGAGGAATTTACATTATATTATGATTTTGCGTCTGCGGGGAAATTTTTATATAATAATAGCTTTAACAATCAATCTGCTTTTGCAGAATTAGAGTATACGTTTTCCTCTGATCTCAAAGCTCGATCCGGAATACGGCTTTCGAAATGGAATAATTCATCAAACTTATTTTTAGAGCCGCGGGTCAATTTCAGGTATGAACGGAAAAATTTTTCTATGAATTTGGCATATGGAAAATACACTCAGGGATTATCAACAATACTGGAAGAAGGGTTGATCGGCTTTCTTGAACTCTATTTCCCAGCTGTTGAGAACAATCGCATCGAAACAGCTCAGCATTTTATAAGCAACATTAAATATCAACTGTTCAACACCATAGATTTGTCATTGAGTGGTTATTATAAAAAATTTGACAACTTGATAAAATCCGTTGGTCCCGGGCCAATTCTGGGTCGAACAATGGGAAATGCGTATGGAGTGGAAATTGAAACGAGTGGCAGAATTGGTGGTATGAATTGCAAAGGTGCTTATACATGGGCACACAGTGACAGAACTTATCAAACGATTGCCTATGATTCCAACTTTGATATCAGGCATCGAGTGCAGCTTTACGCTGAAAGAGATTTGGATAAAGGATTCAGTGTTTCTTTAAACTGGGAGTTTCATACGGGACAGCCTTATGATCCCAAAGTGTACAGAGCACTCATTACAGATTATGAGATTCGATTACCGCTAAAAAATGGTTTACATGAATGGTATGATTCCTACGAAATGGATGTCGACAGGGGACGCGTTAGGTATCCACCCTATCATCGCCTTGATCTGAATATAATGCGAACCATAAAAACAAAAAAATTTACTCTTGCTCCCTATTTGTCCATCAGGAATCTTTATAACAGACAAAATCCTTTGTTTTATAAAAATATTGAATTCAAAATGGAACATGATGGAGATGATTTTGTGAACCCTCATATTGAACGAGATGCATTTACTATAGGCATTTTGCCCACTGTAGGCGTCAGAATCGGTTTTTAATGATTGGGTAGGTATAAACAGAAGCCATAATTATTCTGTTTACGACCTGTTTTTTATAATTCACCGGTGCTATTACACTCGATGAAGGCTGTCTGATCTGGGTTTAATCAAAATTTCGGGGATTCGATCCAGACTGCCACCAGACCACCAATATCTTGCTTTTTATGTGCTGGAAACCGTGCTGAACTTTTGACTGATAAAAAAGTTGAAAAATTTTCCTTTCCCGGTAGGGTATTCACCCTGTTTATTCGTATACTATTATAGAAAGAGATGCACTGAGGAGAGCCTATGAAAAATGGCTATCGAACATTTGCTGCAAAATTGAACCGGTCTCTGAAATCCAAGAATGACCTGACAAAAGATGAACAGGCGCTGCAGACCCTGTGGCAAGCCATTCCTGTGCCGGTCGAACCCGAATCACCGCCTCTAGCGTCCGAATGGCAGGCTGTGCAACAGCGGCTCGCT
>CAZSOP010000300.1:0-5536 GCA_964608385.1 uncultured Cytophagia bacterium | reverse complement strand
AAAAGCAAACACAAGAACGCAAAAACACCAATGCCGGCAAACACATACCATATATAATGCGCATGAGCGTATATCTCGGGCATCGGGCCGTCACCTCTCAATGCCGAGTGGTAGAGTTCCTGAACCGGTGCAGGAAGCATGGTTGGATCGGGGCAAAAAGCATCGAGAAGATAACCGGAAATAATAAACCCGAAAAGCCAGGCGAAAAAGATGTTCAAATGGGCGTATCCCATATAAAGGCCGACCTGATCAGGCGGAGACTGCTTGGATGCAAACTCGAGATAACGCGGTGAGAGAAAACATTCCGCCAATCCCTGCAGGGCGATTCCGATGATGAGCATAACCGTTATCGGGTGAAGGCTGAATATCCCGAAAGAAACGGAATGTCCGGTCATTTCCTGCAAAACCGGACTCAGGCTTACCGACAAGGCCGACAAGGGGATGATGAGCAGTGATATAGCAATGGAACTCACCGGGTTGATTTTGCGCACTATGTGAGTAATGGGCACCACGAATATCACAACCACAAAAGGATTGATATTAGCCAGCCATTCCGGGGCGGCGCTTTCTCCGATCATTCTCAAGGCATATTTGGGCATGGTGGCATAGAGTTGTCCCTGAATGGACCAAAAGCCGGCTGTAATGAAAATCAAAATCATAAACCGAATATTGGAAAAAACCTTGAGCAAGCCGTTTACAGTCTCTTTGATCGATTTTCCCGCCCCCTCGCTGTCGATATTTTTGTAAAGAAATATTACAATTACAAGGGCCACAAAAGCCATGGAAGCAGAGTAAAAGTTGATGTATTTCAAACCGAGTTCCGTGCGAAGGGGTTTGGCAATGGTTTTTCCGAGAAAAGCACCGATATTAACCACCTGATAAAAGAGCGAGTATGCCCGGGCCCTGTTAGCCGAATCCGATGCCTTGGCGACCGTTCCGGTTATGCACGATTTGACAAATCCGCCGCCGGTTAATATCAAAAACAAGGAAAAAATGGCGGTAAGCTTGATTTGCAGGGCGCCCAACAACGCATAACCTGAAAAAAGCAGTGAAAAAGCGATCAACAAGGCATTGCGAAAGCCGATTTTATCGGCAATTGCTCCGGTAAACATGGGCGCAAAATAGATAAACCCTGCGAAAAACGCAGTGACCCACCCTGTTTCGATATCTGTAAATCCAACTTCACGCGTCAGATAAAGCGTAAGCGTGATAAACATACCATAATATGCAGCGCGTTCCAACAGCTCAATACCATTGGCGACCCAAAAAAAACGCGGAAATCTCCAGGTCATTTTGCCGGATGTTGAAGAATCGGTCATTTTTCGTCCTCAAAAGTTAAGTGGAATCACCACAAACGAATGAATGGCATTAGAGTAAAAAAAATCTGCCAAACAATCAAGAACAATTCCGCAACGGAAAATTTTAATTGTAATAAACAGAAGCTTCTTGATTTTCCAATGAAATTTTTCTAGCTTATGTTTGATAGAGCTATATTCAAGGAAACAAATTCAGATGGCACATATGATTATCGGTACAGCCGGCCATATTGATCATGGTAAATCGGCTCTTGTTAAAGCGCTGACCGGCACAGATCCGGATCGCCTTCAAGAAGAGAAAAAGCGGGGCTTGACCATTGATCTTGGTTTTGCTTTTCTCGATAAAGATATTGCTATTATCGACGTCCCGGGTCATGAAAAATTTGTCAAAAACATGGTTGCCGGTGTCAGTACAATAGATTTCGCCATATTGGTGATCGCTGCCGATGACAGCGTCATGCCACAAACACGGGAACATTTCGACATTCTCAAATTACTGGATGTAGCAAACGGCATGATCGTCATCAACAAATGCGATCTCGTTGATAATGACTTGATGCAGCTGGTAAAAGAGGATGTTTCGGACTTGGTCAGAAACACGTTTCTGCAAGATGCCGACACATTCATCGTCTCCAGCACCACCGGCGAAGGAATCGACGCCTTGCGTAGCTATCTTCTCGAGTTACCGGGAAAAATAAAACCCCATACCAGGCAGGGTCTTTTCTGGATGCCTGTAGACCGTTGCTTTTCGATAAAGGGATTCGGTACCGTTGTAACCGGGTCGGTACTGAGCGGTTCGGTGGGCGTCGGCGAAACCGTCGAACGGATTCCGGGCCGATTCCTCAAAATTCGCAATATCCAAAGCCATGGAAATAAAGTCGAGCAAGTAGCTGCAGGTGAACGCGCAGCCCTCAATCTGCACAATATCACCAAGGAAGAAATCAAACGCGGTGATGTGTTGGCCACACCGGATTATTTCAAGCCAACAAATCGCCTGGATGCCACTCTTCATTTGCTAAAAAGCGCCCCGAAAACGCTGAAAAATCGAGTCCGTGTGCGGTTGCATCTGGGAACGAAGGAATTGTTCGCCAGGCTGACCCTGCTGGACCAAAGACACCTTTTGCCGGGTGAGTCCGCCTATGTGCAACTGCACCTTGAGAAACAGACCGCAACTCGCCGGCGCGAACGCTACGTCATCAGACAATATTCCCCTGCCATTACCATCGGTGGAGGTATTGTTCTGGATGACCATCCCGCGAAACACCGCCGATTCGATTCCAATACCATAAAACAGCTAAAGCAACTCGAAAAACAGAACCCGAAAGAAATTATTTCGCTGACGCTTTTGAATACCCCCTATCAATGTCTCGGCTTATCAGAGCTGGCCCGGCAAAGTGGCTTGCTTTCAGAGGACATCAAGCCCTATATCGATAAACTCGTCAATGACGATGATATAACTGTCCCTGGTAAGGGAAACAAATCCGTCTATACCCACTCACTTTACGTCCGGAGATTAAGCGAGACCATCATCAAAGTAATATCCGATTTTCATGACGAGAATCCGTTAAAGGCGGGTATAAGCAGGGCGGAGTTGAAGGAAAATTCAGGCACAAAGATCTCCCCCATCCTTTTCGATTACGTTTTGCAAAAGCTTGTTGCAGAAAAGCAACTCGTTACTGTTGACCGTTGGATTAAACGCCGGGACCATGAGATCCGCCTTTCCGCCGAACAAAAAGCCCTGGCAGACCAAATCGAAGCCCTGCTGCTGAAATCGCCTTTTATGACGCCATCGCTGCAGGAAATAGCCGCTCAAATCGACACCCCGGTTCAGGACATTGAAAAGGTAACCGGCGCTCTTCAGGGGTTAAATAAAGTCATCCGGGCGGAAGGGAACCTCTATTTTCATCAAAACGCGATCGAAAAAGCGGAACAGTTGTTGATTGATCTGTCTAAAAAACAGGAAAAAATGAGTGTAAGCGAGTTTCGCGAAATGCTCAATACCACTCGAAAATTTGCTATGGGGTTGCTCGATTATTTCGACGCCAAAGGCCGTACAGAACGGGTGGGAGATACAAGAGTGATTCATAGCAAATAAACCAAAAAACAGGAGGAAAAAATGAAAAAATATTTACTGTTTATCGCCCTGGCGATGGCTTTTCTCTTTTGCTGCGGACAACCCGAGGTCGATGAACCGGTGCAAAAACCTCAAAAACAAAAAGATCTCGACCTGCAGGCAGAAAAAGTCAAACTTGAACTCTTAAAAGGCGAACTCGACAGTTTGCAGTCTGAGCTCAAACAACAGGAATTAAAACTAATCGAAAGAGAGAAAAAACTCGATCTGCTCGATGCGGATTTGTATGCCAAAGCACAAAGGCTGCAGCAAAAAAACAAAACCCTGAACAATTTTCGAAAGATTTCCTATACCATCTTGTTCATCGGTATTGTTTTGTTGATCTTGTCGGTGTGGTTTTTCATTCGTGCGAAAAAATTAGCCGCACCTGAAAAAGACAAGAAAGAAAAAGAAGAGAAAAAGGCTGAGAGCGAAAAACCTAAAGTGGCCACCCCCCGTGCCTCAACAACGCCAAAAACCAAAAGCACACGTCGTAAATCCTCTTCCCGGAAATCAAGCCAATCCGGTGACGAAAACAAAAAAGAAGAAAAATAGTGCAAAAGGACATCAGGGCGACACATTGCCCTGATGTCCTTTATGAATACTATTGAATGACAAAAACAAGCTGGCTTCCTTTGATATAAATGGGGTTGCTGCCTCCACCGCTTTGAATGGTCGATTCATCGCTGGTACTGTCATAGGAGAGTTCCAGAGCATCGCCGGTCGTAGAACCGATAATAACATCTCCGGTTCTGTCGATGGCCGAGCCGGTTCCGGCCGTGCCGTTCCAGTAAGACGCTCCGGTTTGATCGCTTTGCGGCGCCCAGGCTGAACCATTCCACTTTAACACCTGACCACTGCTGGGAGTAGCGGTACTAACCGTATTGCCCTGAAGTTCATCGGCATTCCACATCGCCGTCGATGCCTGAGCATTAAACGTATTTCCGGAAAGCGTCAGACCCGTACCGGCGGAATAAGTCGTATTGGCGTCTGTGGCCGGAGCCCACGCCGAACCGTTCCATTTTAGTGCCTGACCATTGCTTGGGGCAGTGGTGCTAACGTTATTGCCCTGAAGAGCATCAGCATTCCACATCGCCGTGGCGGCATCAGCATTGATGGTCGAGCCGCTGATGGTGATACCGGTACCGCCGCTGTAGGAAGTTCCGCCATCGTCGGGTCCCGGTTCCCACTGTGAAGCCGTGGCATTCCATTTCAATACCTGGCCGTTTGTGCTCGGAGCAGTAGAACTTACGTCGCTACCCTGAAGAGCATTGGCGTTCCACAACGCTGATGTGGTCTGAGCATTAAATGTCGTTCCGCTCAAATTCATACCGGTACCAGCAGAATATTCGGTGTTTGCATCCGCAGCCGGAGCCCACGCTGAACCGTTCCATTTTAGTGCCTGGCCACTGCTGGGGGCAGTGGTGCTAACGTCATTGCCCTGAAGAGCATCAGCATTCCACATCGCTGTGGTGGCGTCCGCATCGATGGTCGAACCGCTGATTGTGATACCGGTGCCGCCGCTGTAGGAAGTTCCGCCATCGTCGGGTCCCGGTTCCCATTGCGAAGCCGTGGCATTCCATTTCAACACCTGGCCATCCGTGCCTGGAGCCAGACTCCAGACCAGCACTCCGCTGTCATCATAAGAAAATGGTACCATACCGGCCGCGGCAGTGCCGTGTTTGATCCGTACTGAATCTGCAGACATGGTACCAAGAAGATCCGCATCGCCCCCATCGTCTACAGTCATAACGATGGTACCCCCTGTCGTACGTACATGAAACTGGGCAAAACCCATTCCCGCCCAGATAAAAAGAACGACAAGTACCAGCCCAAATAGTTTTCGCATAAATCCTCCTCTTGAATTTAAGTGATTAAAGTCTATTATTGGATGAAATGTATTTGATATAATAAACTTGTGCTGTCGGACTCTATTTTTATTCATTACAAGAATCATACCAATTGGGAAAATTTAACAAGAGGATTGTTTTTCATTAACTTGGAAAATTAATGGTCCTCAATGGAAAAAAAAGATGTCATTAATTTACGACAGCTGTTTTTTGGTTCTTCCGAATAATGAGTACTTTTTTAACCGCTGAGAAAACGCCAA
>CAZSOP010000299.1:0-5547 GCA_964608385.1 uncultured Cytophagia bacterium | reverse complement strand
TCAATGTTTCAATTCCTCAGTCGGAATTCTGTCCGTTGGGACGGCGGCAATTGCGATGACGTTATAACAAATAAGAAAGAGCAAAAGAATGAACAGAATACCCAGCCGCAATAAAACAGACACAATTTTCCCGGCGCCACTGCGCAGCATTTTAGGCGTCAAGTCACCGGGTTCATCAACGCTTAGCCCCTTAAAATGAACGGTAATGATATTGTTTTCGGACACCTTGAAATAGAGAAGCTCAGGTGTTATTACCAGTGAAAATCGATTTTCAGGATTTACGATCTCTTTTGAGGCATTTTGCATGAATAAGACAACGGAACCATTTGGAAAATAAAATCGGCTGGGAAGGCTGCCTTCAAGGTCAACCCCGCCGTCTCTTAGATGTATATCCGGAATGTCATCCGGTATGCTGTTAATATAATTTCCGGAGATTATTTTAATTTTCTGTGTAAGCGGCACGATAAAAAGGAAGACAATACTTAAAATAAAGATAAACTGGAGAGTCAAATTGATTATTGTACGATATTGACTTGATCCCATGACTTTTTGTTCCAACTTGAGGACTAGTATTCTTTTAGGTTTTCCCGGTTGTTGAGAACTCGGTAGAGACCATGCGCCATGGCTTCCATCTCCAGTTCTCCGGGCAAAACAAGAACCGGGGCGATAAACTGAACACGAGCGATGACCCGTTCCATCAGGGCTTGGCTGTTTGCCAGTCCACCGGTAAGAACGATGCCCCGAACATCACCGCAAAGTACAGTGGACATGCATCCGATCTCTTTGGCGATTTGGTATGCCATGGCGCTGAAGATGAGTTTTGCCAAAGATTCGTCTCGCTGAACCATTTCAGAGACCTTTTGTACATCATTTGTACCCAAATAGGCGGCAAGTCCGCCCTCTCCCATCACCAGGCGTTTGATTTTTTCTTGTGGATAATGACGAGAAAAAATCAAATCAATGAATTGCATAAGGGGAAGGCCGCCGGTTCGTTCCGGAGAAAACGGACCATCACTGGACGCATCGTTGACATCTACAATTCTATCGTTTTGAATCGCGGCGATCGATATACCGCCACCCATATGCGCAACAATAAAATTATGAGCAACCGGATCAATGTTCCATTGCTCAGCAGCCCACCAAGTAGCAGCTCTCAGATTCAAGGCATGACTAAGCGAGCGACGCTGTATAGCAGGATGACCGGAAATGCGGGCAATATCTTCAAATTCATCAACAGAGACAGGGTCAACAACATAGGCGTCGCAGCCGTATTTGTCCGCGATTTTTTGAGCCAGGGCACACCCCATATTGGATATATGGGTTCCCTGCACGCCCTGCCGGGCATCTGCCAGCATGGTCTCATTAACTTTATAGGTACCGCGTCTGACCGGTTTGAACAAACCGCCTCGCCCCACAACACCGGCTACAGAGGTTTCGGAAAAATTCTGTTGATTCAAAAAATTTTCAATCGCCTGTAGCCGAAAATCAAATTGATCCCAGAGCTTTTTAAAGGATTTTAACCTCTCCACCTCATGGGCCAGCTTTTCCTGACGTTGCAACTGAGTCCCTTTAAAGATGGCCACCTTGGTCGATGTTGATCCGGGATTAATGGTTATAATCACTGAAGAATCTATGGGCGTCGGCATATCCCTGTCCTGTAATAGGATACCAGTTTGATAATAATATATAAAATTCAAACTTATAATACAAGAATTCCACATTTAAGGTATTTTTATAACGGAGATAAAGCGGGCAGCACATGCACGGTGAGGTGAGTATATAAAAAGAGACCGGCAACTCTTCTTGCCGGTCTCTTTCTTAACCTCATGCAACTTTGTGTTTATAGATCTCTTTACCTTTATAGTGGGTATGCAGGAGTTCATGTGCTTTGTGACTATTGGGCTCGCCGAGGAACTCTTTATAAAGCTGCAGAACCGCCGGATTTTCATGTGACTTGCGCATGGGAAGCCCTTTATCGGCTTTATATATGGCCTCAGCACGTTTTATACGGATTTCTTCCGAAGTCGGTATCGGTTGACCACCCCCTCCGAGACATCCTCCCGGACAGGCCATGATCTCAATAAAATGGTAATCAGCTTGACCTTTTACGATTTTATCCATGAGCTGTCTTGCATTGGCAAGACCGTGCGCGACAGCAGCTTTGACTTTGGTGCCGTTGAGGTCGATTTCGGCTTCCCGGATACCCTGCATTCCGCGCACCGCTTTGATATCAACATTTTCCAGTTTCTTTTCCGTAACCACTTCATATACAGTACGGAGTGCTGCTTCCATAACACCGCCCGTGGCGCCAAAAATAACACCGGCACCGGTGGAAATACCGAGTGGTTCATCGTATTCGTCATCATCAAGCTGTGGCAGTTCGATACCGACCTGTTTCATCATCACCGCGGCTTCACGAGTGGTAAGAACGGCATCGACATCCTGATATCCGCTTGAGCTCATTTCGGATCGGCCGGCTTCATATTTTTTTGCGGTACAGGGCATAATGGAGACCACATAAATATCTTCCGGATTAATACCTTCTTTTTCTGCGTAATAGGTTTTTGCCAGGGCTCCGAACATCTGTTGCGGAGACTTGCAGCTGCTGACGTGCGGTAATAGTGAAGGATAAAAGTGCTCGATAAAATTGACCCAGCCTGGACTACAGGAGGTTAACAGCGGTAAGGTGCCGCCTTGTTTAATTCGTCCGAGCAATTCATGTCCTTCTTCCATAATAGTCAAATCGGCGGTGAAATCAGTATCAAAAACCTTATCGAATCCTATTCTGCGCAGAGCAGCTACCATTTGATTGGTGACCAATCCACCGGGGGCCATTCCGAACTCTTCTCCGATCGCCACACGAACAGCTGGTGCGGTCTGAACGATAACATGTTTTTTGGGGTCATCAAGGGCTGCCCAAACCTGATTGATATGACTATTCTCGTACAATGCTCCAACCGGGCAGCGATCGATACATTGGCCGCAGGCAACACAGGCAATATCATTCAATCCGTCATTGAATGGAGTATCGACCCACACATCGTAACCGCGTCCTTCCATACCGATGGCGCTTACACTTTGCACCAACTCACAAGTCTGAATACAACGGCGACAAAGGATACATTTTGAAGGATCGCGAACGACAGCAGCGCTGGAATAGTCCTTACCACCTTTGCGCTCGTTGTATTGAAAACTGATTTCTCTTATACCGAACTGATGTGCAACCTCCTGGAGTTCACATGAGCCGTTGCGAACGCATTCGGTGCAGAGCATGGGATGTCGCGACAGCAACAACTCGAGAGCCATTTTTCTGGCATCACGCACCTGAGGTGTACGTGTCGACACTTCCATTCCATCCTGACATTTCCAGGAGCAGGCGGTGCGCAAGAGTCTGTCGCCTTTTATTTCAACCACACACAGGCGACAGGCAGACACCGGTGGCAGATCCGGGTGATAACAGAGGCGTGGAATTTTAATTTTCACTTTTTCAGCAGCCTCGAGTACTGTCGTACCTTGAGGCACTGAAACAGGAATTCCGTCTATGGTTAGATTGATATGAGACAATTTATATTCCTCCAGATAATAGTATTCAATTCCAATTATGCTACCGCAGATACTGATTTTTGTTCCGTATTTACCATCTTTTCAAACTCTTGCCGAAAATACTTGAGACATCCAAGGATGGGGACGGGTGCAGCCTGTCCCAAACCACAGAAGGCACCGGTCATCATGGTTTTGGCCAACCGCTCAATAAGATCGACATCTTTGAGGGTGCCCTGTCCTGAGATGAGTTTATCAAGTAATTCATACAACCGGCCGGTACCTTCACGGCAAAGGGTACATTTACCACATGATTCATGATTGAAAAATTCAACAAAATTTTTCACAACTCGTACAACATTATGCGTATCATCAACGACCAAGAGTGCTCCGGAACCAAGACCGGCGCCGATTTTTCGCAGATTATCGGTATCCAGAGGCAAATCGAGTTGTTCTGCAGTCAAAATACCGCCGGTGGTACCACCCAGCTGCGCAAAAAGAAAACCATTTCCCTGCGGGATTCCCTCTCCGATATCATAGATGATTTCCCGCAAGGTGATGCCCATGGGAATTTCGATCAAACCGGGATTATTGATATTGCCGACCAAGGTAAAGACTTTGGTGCCCGGACTCGCCTCTGTTCCCAGTTTCTTCAACCATTCAGGGCCGTTTAGGATGATTTGCGGGATATTGGCCAGGGTTTCGACATTATTAACAATCGTCGGTTTACCCCAAAGTCCTTTTGAAGGTGGAAAAGGAGGTTTATCTCTGGGTTCACCGCGTTTTCCTTCGATGGATTCGATCAGAGCTGTCTCTTCACCGCAAATATAGGCACCGGCTCCTTCTCTGACCTCAATATCAAAATTAAAATCAGTGTCGAAAATTTTTTCGCCCAGCAGTCCTTTTTCTCTGGCTTGCTCGATGGAATGATTGATTCTTGCAATCGACATGTGATATTCGCCGCGAATATAAATAAAACCCTTACTGGCGCCAACAGCATAGCCACCGAGTGCCATACCTTCTATAATGGCGTGGGGATCACCTTCAAGAATAAGGCGATCTTTAAAGGTCCCGGGCTCACCTTCATCTGCATTGCAGATAATATATTTTTGTTCGGCTTTTTCTCTGGCGGCAAATCCCCATTTGACACCGCTAGGGAAAAAAGCGCCGCCGCGTCCCTGAAGGCCTGAAGCTTTGACCAGTTCGAGAATGTCATTTGGTTTCTTCTCCGTCAGTGCAACACCGAGGGCTTGATAGCCATTATGGGCAATATATTCCTCGATACTTTCGGGATCAATTATTCCGGCGTTTTTCAGAACAACGCGCAATTGTTTACCGAATCTCGGCGCTTTTTCTTCAACCTTAACCGCTTCACCGGGTGCCTTGCTATATTTTAATTTTTCAACAATGCGTCCCTTAACAACGTGCTCGGATACGATTTCCGCAACATTTTCAACCGTTACGCCCGTATAATAGATATTATCCGGAAAGACAACGAGCACTACGCCTTTGTTGTAAATTCCCAGACTACCGGTTTCCACAACCTTGACTTCATCGACCAGGCCGGCAAGGGATAAATCTTTCAAGAGTGCATCTTTAACCGCCCGAGCGCCCTGTGCTATTGTATGGGAATCCATAGCGATGAGAATGTGAATTCTATGCATTCGAAGATCCTTTCATTTTATATTCCTTTAATATTGCCACTGCTTTTTCCGGTGTTAAATTGCCATAAACGTCATCATCGATCATCATTACCGGAGCGACTGCGCACAATCCCAAACAACTGGTAAATTCGAGCGTAAATAGACCGTCTTCCGTGGTTTCACCGGTATTGATATTGAGATATTCTTTAATCTTTTCCAATACTTCCTTTGAACCATTGACAAAACAGGGAGCGTTATTACAGCAACGCACGATATGTTTTCCCTTTGGCTTTGTCGTGAACAAGGAATAAAAGGTCGCGACGCCGTAAATTTCGGAAAGCGGAATATCAGTAACTTTGGCCAC
>CAZSOP010000298.1:0-5550 GCA_964608385.1 uncultured Cytophagia bacterium | reverse complement strand
TCAGGAGACGTTATCACGCGCGGTTCCGCTTTACCGCACCTCCTCCTATCTATTCAAAAGCACCGAACACGCCGCCGATCTCTTTTCACTCAAACAGATGGGCAATATTTACACCCGCCTCGGCAATCCGACCCAGGAAGTTCTGGAAAAACGCATGGCCGGCCTTGAAGACGGTGCCGGCGCCCTGGCGCTGGCATCTGGCACCTCGGCGATATTTTATACCATTATCAACATCTGTTCAGCCGGCGATGAAATCGTTTCCGCCAACAACCTCTATGGCGGCACCTATACCATGTTCGATGCCATTCTGCCGCAATTCGGCATTCAAACCAAATTCGTCGACGCCGGCAACAGCAGTGAATTTGAAAAGGCGATAAACGAAAAAACCAGAGCCATTTACGTCGAAAGCATCGGTAACCCGGTGTTGCAGGTCACCGATCTGGAAGCGATATCGCGCATCGCGCAAAAACACCACCTTCCCCTCATCGTCGATTCCACCTTTACCACCCCCTATCTCCTCAAACCCTTTGATTATGGCGCCGATATTATCGTCCATTCCCTGACCAAATGGCTCGGGGGACACGGTACCGGCATCGGCGGCATTGTGGTTGATTCCGGAAACTTTGACTGGACCGATTCGAAATTCAAACTCTACAATGAACCGGACCCCAGCTACCATGATTTGCGCTACGCCCACGATCTCGGTGAATTTAATCCTTTGGCCTTCATTATGCGCATGCGGCTGGTGCCGCTGCGCAACCTCGGCGCTTCAATTTCGCCGGATAACGCCTGGATGTTTTTGCAGGGCATCGAAACCCTGGCGCTGCGCATGCAACGGCACTGCCAAAACGCCATGGCGGTTGCCCAACATCTCGAACAGCACAGCAAGGTGGCCTGGGTTCGCTATCCCGGACTTGAAAGCGATCCGACGCATGAGGTGGCGAAAAAGTATCTAAAAAAAGGCTTTGGCGGTATGGTGGTATTCGGCGTCAAAGGCGGCGCCCAAAAGAGCGAAAAATTCATCAACAATCTGCGACTCTTTTCGCACCTCGCCAACGTCGGTGATGCCAAGAGCCTGGCAGCACACCCCTCCAGCACCACTCATTCGCAGTTGTCCGAAGCGCAGCAGCGCGCCGGCGGCCTGTCACCGGAACTGATCCGCCTCTCCATCGGTATCGAAAACATCGATGATCTCATCGCCGACATCGATCAGGCCCTTGATGCCGCCTGATTTTTACACTGGCAACTGGAATTTTTTATTGCTATTTTAATGAGAATTATATGGTCAAAAATATTTATAAACCGCAGAGAACGCTGAGGTGCGCAGAGAAAAACATAATGCTTGGAGAAAAAGCCCTGGAGGATCTCATTAAAATAATAATGACTTTTTAAACGGCTTTTATTTTTTTGCCTGTTTTGTTTTCTAATGATTAGGGCCTCTTTCTTATGAAGGGTCAAAACAAGAAATAGAATTTCTTCTCAGCGCTCTTTGCGTTCTCTGCGGTTTCATCTTTACCTGATTCCAAATAAAACCGCATATGAAAAAAAACGAACAATCCATAGGACTGGTAAAAACGCAGTATTACACCTTTGCAGAACCTCCGGATGAAATGGTTCTGCAGAGCGGCGAAAAGCTGGGACCGATTACGCTCGCCTACGAAACCTATGGCCGTCTCAATGCCGGCCGCAACAACGCCGTCCTCATCGCCCACGCCCTCTCCGGCGACGCACATGCCGCCGGTCGTCATAAAACCACAGATCGCAAACCCGGCTGGTGGGACTTTATGATCGGACCGGGGAAACCCTTTGACACAGACAACTATTTTGTCATCTGCTCCAACGTCATCGGCGGCTGCAAGGGCTCCACCGGCCCATCATCCATCAATCCCAAAACAAAAAAACCCTACAACCTCAGCTTCCCGGTGGTCACCATCGGCGACATGGTCAAAGCGCAAAAAGAACTGCTAAACCACCTCGGCATCGAATCCCTTTTAAGCGTCGCCGGCGGCTCGATGGGGGGTATGCAGGTTCTCGAATGGGCGATCAAATATCCGAATTTTGTCAAATCCGCACTGCCGATTGCCACCACCAGCCATTACAGCGCCCAGGCCATCGCTTTTGATCAAGTGGGGCGGCAGGCCATCTTTGCCGATGATAACTGGGAAAACGGCAACTATCTCGACAAAGGCGTTACCCCCGACAAAGGCCTCTCGGTGGCGCGCATGCTGGCACACATCACCTATCTGAGCGAAGAGGGTATGCATCTCAAATTCGGACGCAGGCTGCGCCAAAAAGAGCGCTATGGTTATGACTTTAGTCTCGATTTCGAAGTGGAAAGCTATTTACGCTATCAGGGACAGAGCTTTATCAAACGATTCGACGCCAACACCTATCTCTATATCACCAAAGCCATCGACTATTTCGACCTGGTTCTGGAACACGGCTCTTTACAAAAAGCATTTGAAAACGTAAGGGCAAATTTTCTCCTGATCTCATTCACGTCGGATTGGCTCTTTCCCACTTTTGCTTCCAAGGTCATTGTCCGTGCCCTTAAAATCAATAAAAAAACCGCCAGCTTCTGTGAAATCCCCTCCGCCTATGGTCACGACGCCTTTTTAATTGAAGGAGAGGAGATAAAACGACTCGTTGACGGATTTCTAAAAAATATTTACAACAATGAGTGTTGCAAAAAATGACGAACCAGGAGAGAAATACACTTCGCATTGACCAGCAAAGAATCATCGATTTGATACGCCCCCGGAGCCGCGTTCTCGATCTCGGCTGCGGGAACGGGGAGCTGTTATATAAACTCATGCAGGAAAAAGAGGTACAGGGCCATGGCATTGAAATAAATGTCGGCTCGATCATCGAGTGCATTGAAAAAGGCGTGCCCGTGATTCAGATGAATCTGGACGAAGGATTGGGGGATTATCCGGATCACTCTTTTGATTATGTCATGCTCAGCCATACACTGCAGGTGGTGAAAAAACCGCATTTGATTCTGAGGGAGATGCTCCGTGTCGGTCGCACCGGGATTGTCAGCGTTCCCAATTTCGGATATTGGAAAGTTCGCCTGCAATTGCTTTTCAGCGGTAAAATGCCGGTAACCAAAACGCTGCCGTTTGAATGGTACGACACACCCAACATTCATCTTTTGACCATTAAAGATTTCAAGGGTTTTTGCAGAAAAGAAGATATAGATATTACGAATCAGGTCAATCTGGGTGTAAATCGCGGAAAAATCCGCATCGGCAATGTCTTGCCCAATTCTTTTGCCGAATCCGTTGTTTTTACCCTTTGTAAGAGAGCCGGCTGTTAAAACCGCTCAATTTTTTATTGAAGATTTGTAGGTATGCAAGGCACGCTCGCGGGCAAATTTATGCTCAACAATGGGTTCCGGATAGTCGGCGGTGTTCCACTCCGGCACCCATTCTTTTATATATTGAAACCGGGAATCGTATTTTTTGATCTGTAACTCCGGATTAAAGATGCGAAAGTACGGCGCAGCATCGCATCCGGTTCCGGCTGCCCACTGCCAGTTGCCGTTGTTGGCGGAGAGATCATAATCCAGCAATTTTTCAGCAAAGTAGCGTTCTCCCCGGCGCCAGTCGATGAGCAAATGCTTGCATAAAAAACCTGCGGTGATCATGCGAACCCGATTGTGCATGAATCCGGTTTGATTCAGCTGCCGCATACCGGCATCGACAATGGGATAACCGGTGGTTCCCTCGCACCAGCAATCGAATTCCTCGCGGTTGTTTCTCCACTCAATCTCTTCATACGCTTCTCTAAACGCCCGCTTTTCCACATGGGGGAAATGATAAAGTATGGATTTGAAAAACTCCCGCCAGACGAGCTCGGACAGCCAGGTCGAATTCAGCTTTAGGCCGGCTCGAACGCATTTGCGTATGCTGATGGTGCCGAATCGCAGATGCATACCCAGCCTGGTGGTGCCGTCCTTTAGCCGGGGATAATCTCTGGTTTTATGATAATTTTTGATAATATCCTCATCCAGTTCGGGTTCATCAAAGGACATTTGTGTCTCACTGAATCCGATTTCCTTTAACTCCGGCAAACCGAACGGAGATGTTTTAACAAACCGCCCGGAAAGAGAAGCGGATGGATGCTCCTGTAAAACCAGATCATTAAGATGATCCAGCCATTTGTTTTTATAGGGGGTATAAACGATATAGGGATCGCCGTCCGCTTTGAGAATTTCATTCTTTTCGAAAATAACGCTATCCTTGACCAAAGTAAAATTAATATCGTTCCGCTTTAGAAAATCCCCAATTTGTTCATCACGTTTTGCGGCATAGGGTTCATAATCTGAATTGGCATAAACCCGCTTTATGGAAAATCGATTAACAAGGGATTTCCAGCTCTTCAGAGGTTCTCCGTGATAAACCAGAAGCGACGAGTTGTGCTGATTCAATCTTTTTTCCAGAGAGTGCAGGATCTGATGGATAAACTGAACCCGTGCATCCGCTTTATCGCTAAGCGAATCAAGGATATGGCTATCAAAAATAAATACAGGCAAAACCGGATTTCCGCTTTCAAGAGCGCGAAACAAGCCGGTGTTATCCTGAAGGCGCAAGTCATGACGAAACCAAAAAACGGTTACAGGTTGGGATGTTTTGGACATATGAGTATCTCCCTTTTTGATTAATCGGCAACAGTCTCTAATCCACAAGTCAATGGTTCGCGATATTTTCTCAAATGCAGGCACTTACACCTGCTGTTTGTGTTGCATTAAAATATATTTTTTTATAATATACATTAATCCATGTTTATGTAAATCATTCACAAATACGCCTAACGCGCTTGTATAAAGGAAAAATATGAAGAAAAAAACGATAATCCAAATTGCGCTTTTTCTTTTACTCGCTATTGTCATTATTATCATCGTTTGCGAGTTTAAGAAAAAGCCGCTTCGCTATCACAAAGCCGGCATCGAAGAAATCGACAGGGATATCAGATCGATCAGCGCCGGAGATTTATCCATTTCCGAAAAAATGAGCTATTACTCGGAACGGTTTTTGGGCGCCCCTTACAAATTGGAGTGTCAGGGAGACGGCCCTTATGCAAAGTATGACCGGTTACCACTGCTCAATCTTGAAAAAATCAATTGTATGACCTATTGTGAAATCGTAATGGCGCTAACGCTATCGGATTATTATGTCGATTTTTTCAATATCCTGCAACACATCCGTTATTATAACGGTATTATTGGTATGGCAACCCGTAACCACTATACCATGGTCGATTGGCTGCAGGCCAATTCCTGGTGTCTGGAAGACATTACCCTGCAGCTCGGCGGCAAAAAGGCTATAGCCATTGAACGGACCATAAGTCACGCTGAATTCTTAAAAAATAAAGGCATCGATGATATTCCGGTGATGTGGCCCGACCGGCGCATGACCATTCATTATCTGCCATTCGGAATTTTGCTAAACGAAAAACCCAACCTCAGAAGCGGTGATATTGTGGCTTTGATTCAGGATATGGCGGGCATCTTTTCCGCCCACATGCTTATATATATCGAGAATGAAA
>CAZSOP010000297.1:0-5551 GCA_964608385.1 uncultured Cytophagia bacterium | reverse complement strand
CGCTAAAAGGTCGCGGTTTTTATTTGGACCAAACACTGACGGTAGATACCTTGTCGTTACAAACAGATAAAAGCGATTTGTATATCAGAGGCGAATTTACTCTGCAAGACATTAACCGGTGCCGTTTCCTGTTACAGGCAAACCCGCTTCATACGCGTGATTTTCTGCCGTTTTTTACGAATTCAGAACTGAACAAATCGCTCGATATCCGTTTAGAAAAAGCCCTGGAAAACACCACTCGTTATACCTTAAACCTGAGCCATGAAAATCAGAGACTGCAGCTAAACGGAGAGATCGATTCGTTTCAGGAGCAGAATATCAAGGGGAGGTTGAGCAATATAAACCTGTCCAAATGGTTGGAAAACGAGCGTTTGGATTCGGAAATAAATGCAGATTTGGTATTTGAACGTCAAAAAAACCGGACAACTCTGAGCCTCACATTCAACCCGTCCAACGTTGCTGATTTTCCCATAGAAAAAGGCGAACTGGCGCTGACGAAAAAGGATTCTTTGCTCAGCGCATCGTTGTTGCTGAAAAACAATCTGTCGGCAATCGAGGCTGACGGCAAGGTGGCAGGACCGGCCGGCACAGGTTCCTTCCGCTTGAATGCCAAGATAAATAATGCCACTGCGCCGGGATTCAGCCCTATCCCTGTTCAGAACTTGTTTTTAACCCTTGCCGTCGGTGGTGAAACAAAAAAATTTCAGCCCGTTTCGGCCACAGGCGAGTTGAGTGCTTTTGATTTACAAATCGATACCTTTATCATCGATTCTGTCCATGCATCCGTCGATTATGATAGCACAAGGTTGAATATAAGAGAACTGAATATCAAGAGTCCGTACGGTCAGCTCGATGCTACCGGAAGATACCATTCCGATTCACTCTGGTTCGGCTATACCTTAAAACCCGATCAAATTGAAAACATAACATCGAAATTATTAAGCGACACCCTGGCTGCAACGGGAAAAATCGATGGCGAGCTAACCCTCATCCCAAAAAATGCTGAATTGAGACATCAGGCCGAGCTTTATTTGCAGCAAATCAAATTCGGCAACATAGCGTGCGAGTCCCTTTCCGGCAGCAGCCTGACTCGCCGTAAAGACTCTGTATGGAGCAGCAGCGCCGTTATCCGGCTTGAACAATTGCGCTATGCCGATGTGCTAACCAGAGGTGTCAATGTCGATGCAAAATGGCAGGGTGATTCCGTTGTAGCGACTGTTGATCTGCAATCGGAAAAAATCAACAGTTCGATTTCGTTCAGAGCGCGCCTGCGGGATTCACTATCCATCATCATCCCGCGTTTTGATCTCGAAATCAAAGATACGGAATGGCATATTGAAGAGCTGCCTGCAAGTTTATTGATCGTCGACCAAACCATTTACCTGGATCATTTTGAGCTCTATTCAGAAAACAGCTCTCTTGCCGCCTTTTTGCATGTGACGGATTCTTTATACGATATCTCCCTCTCCGGGGAGCGGCTGCCTCTCTCCTACCTCAACCACTTTTTGGACCTACCGGTTACATTCGATGGTTATCTAAACACAGACTTTTCCGGCAGGGGCGTTCTCAACCGACCTGATATTCAGGGACAGCTCTCGCTCGATAGCCTCGTATTGAACAGCGTATTACTCGGAGATTATAACGCCCGACTCGATTACCGGAATGACGCTGTGGATGTGCAATCAGAATTGATCAAAGCGGATACCCTGTCTGTCCAAACAAAACTGCTCTTTGACGCGAAGAGACGACACTTTATTTCTGATACCAGCACTTACATCGAGGTATCGACACATACATACGATCTCACAACCATTGACGAACTCGTTGATAAAATCAGCATAGAGAATGGTGCGTTGTCAACTCGCATCAGGCTGCGAAATCCGTTATTTTCATTGGATCCCGGCGGCCGGCTGGCGATAAAGGCTGGAAAAATACGGGTTCCGGATACAGAAGTTTATTACCCAAAACTTAATCTCGACTCCCGGATTTCGAATCATACGATCGAGCTCGAAACGGTAAGAGTTGAAAGCGAAAACGGCTGGTTTACTTCTCATGGCACTATTACATTGCCATCTGAGTGGCAAAATTTTATTAATCGCTCCAGCGTTGATTTGACGTTCAAAGCCAACAATTTCATTCCGATTCATAATCAAGACATCGAACTGGTTCTGGACGGGCAAGGAACATTGAGCGGTAGTCTCAGCCGGCCACAGATTCAGACGGAAACGACGATTCAGCGGGCACAAATCTTCGTGCCGGCTTTTCTGCGTGGTCAATCCGATCCACAGTATCAACCCATTTTGGTCCGGGATTCACTGGCATTGCGCCAGGGCAGAAGAGCGGATTATTCAGAACCGGAAATATTCGAAAAAATCGATGGCAAGGTCACCATCACGATTCCCCGTAATACCTGGTTAAAGGGAGACGATTTTAACGTTGAAATTTCAGGAGAGCTCATTATCGAGTTTCGGGAAAACGATTTAAAAATCTTTGGGATGCTGAATACCGTTCGCGGCACATATGATTTTTTTGGACGGAGATTCAAACTCAACAAAGGCAATTTGACGTTTCAGGGAGATGAGGTTATACTGGATATAGAGGCGATATACCGCTTTAGAGATTCTAAAAAAAGACGACAAAGGCTTGTGTTATATCTTGGCGGCAACAGCTCAAATCCGGATATACGCTTTGAGCTCAACAACATTGCCATTCAGCAGCGGGAAGCGGTCTCTTATTTGCTTTTTGGCCGCTCGTACGAGCAGCTCACGCACGGGGAAAAAAGCCGGTTGGGAGAAAAAAATCAGCTGCTCAGTGGTCAATCTGTCGGAAAATTGCTTGCCGGGCAGCTGGTCAGCCGTTTAACCTCTTCGCTGGGCGAAAGCCTCAATCTGGATGTGATAGAGTTCAGGAGCAGCGGCAGTTTGGGGCAATCCAGCATCACGATAGGCAAATATCTCACTCACGATCTCTTTGTAAGTTACGAACGCGGCCTGAGCATGGATCAATCGAACGAAATCAATCCCGAGGTCATTATACTGGAATATGAGATAGTGCCATGGTTATTTCTCCAGGCCACGCATGGTAGTGAAAAAGAGACCGGCTTTGATATGATATTCAAATGGACAGACCAATAAGGGTTACGGTGTCAGCCAGGCATCGAGGTTTTGCTTGACAAAGTCGTCATCGTTCAGATGCGGATATTGAGCATAAACGCGATCAATTTCAGCTGCTTGTTGCGGGGTTAAATCTTCATCTTCGTGTAATGTCCAGATACCTTTTAAAAGTCCCTGCCGTCTTAAAACCTCATGGATTCCGACAATACACCCGGCAAAGTCATGCGCCACATCAAAGAAAGCGGCATTAGAATCGGTGATTTCAATACCCCTGCTGAGCAAAGCATTCGGGACGGCCGATTTTTGCCCGGCATCGTGAACGTCTTCCAGCAGCTCGACTGCTTTATGCGTCCAGACCGCCCAATGACCCAGCAAGCCGCCGACGATCCGAAGCGTTTTTGTGTCACCGTTTATTTTGACCGGATAATCGGTCACCAGATCATGAACGATGTTATCATCATTGCCCGTATATAAAGCAACTTTATCCGCACGTCCGGATTCGGCAACGCCGCGGATGACATCAAGGGTCTGATAGCGGTTAAAGGGGGCAATTTTTATGGCAATGGTGTTTTCGATTTGAGCAAAACGCCGCCAAAACTCTACATCGAGTCGTCTTCCACCCACAGCACGCTGCAAATAAAAACCGACCAGCGGCAAAACTTCGGCAACGCGTTGACAATGCGCTATCATTTCAGAGACCTCAGCATCCTTAAAAGCGCTCATACTCAACAACACCGCATGATAGCCGAGGTCAGCAGCCATAGCAGCTTCGCGCACGGCCTGATCTGTTTTGCCGACGGCACCCGCGATTTTAATAATGGGAACGGAGGTCTTGTCGACAAAGGCGTCGATTTCTTCAGCGGCCAGCCCGAGAACCGGCTTGAAGAGGTCAATACCGGGCTGCCGGATTTCAAACTGTGTCGTATGAACCGCTACAGCCAGGCCACCGGCGCCGGCATGGAGATAATAGCGGGTCAGGGCGCGCTGCCGTGCTTCATCCAGCTTTCGGTTATGATCCAGGGCCAGAGGATGCGCGGGAATGACCGTCCCGCTTTGCAAGCGCTGTAACAGCGCTGCAGGCAGATCAGTGCGTTTCATGTGTCCAACTCCATGTTAAAATTGACCATCCCGGGTTTCATAATGGGTGGGTTTGTCGTATAGTGTTTGCTTATTCTTCAGCCAATCGGCAATCCAGTGGATCATCTCATTGAGAGAGACGGAAGGATAGCCGAAAAGCGAAAAGGCCTGCGAAGCATCATTGAGCAATGCCGTTTCCTCTTCTTCGCCCACGGTTTGCAGGTCAACGTTAAGCAATTCTGCAAACTGCTCGGCGACCCGTTTCACGGAAATCGTCTCCGGACCGGTGACGTTCAAGATTTTCGGAGGCGATTGACAAAGTTTCAGCGATTGTAATACCATGGCGTTGGCATCGCCCTGCCAGATGATATTGGCAAAGCCCATGGTCACATCAACGGGTTCTTCTCTGAGAACTTTGAGAGCAACATCAACCAATACGCCGTAGCGCATCTCAACCGAATAGTTGAGACGAATAATCGTCATCGGCGTCTGATTGCGCTTGCTGAAATAGTCGAACATGCGTTCGCGGCCAAGACAGGATTGTGCATATTCGCCAATCGGTCCGACCGGATCGGCTTCTCGGCTTCCGCCGCTTTTCACTGAAACCAGGGGATAAACACAACCGGTGGAAAAAGCAACGATACGGGATTTTCGATATTTTTCGGAAATCAGGGTGGGCAGATAAGAGTTGACAGCCCAGGTCATGGCCAAATTTTCAACAGATCCGAATTTCATTCCCGCCATATAGATAACATGTTCAACATCCGGCAGTTGATAAACAAAATCTTTATCCAGAAGATCGCCCTCAAAGATTTCGATACCGTGTTCCTGAAGATCGTTTTTTATATCGCTGGAAGGGAATACAGATGCTCCCAAAATGCGCTTATCCTCTCCGGCGGCAGCAAAAGCAGATTTTGCCATTTTAGCCAGCGAGGGGCCCATCTTTCCGCCAACGCCAAGTATCATCAAATCACCTTTGAGATCGGCCAAAGTTTGAATCACCTGTTCATTCGGCGTAGCGAGAAACTGATCCAACTCTTTCTCATTTTGAAAACCGGATTTCATCGTCAACACTCCTTGGAAAAAGTCAAAAATAGATATTTATTTGCCGCTGAAACACAACAAATCAAGGTAAGAAATTTAATAAAAAATTCAAAGAAAAAGGTGTGGGGCAATATCAAAAGCGATAATACTGTTCATGCTTTGCCATTCATAACCGCCCGGGTCTCCAAGAATTCAACCAACCCTTTCTCGATTTATTTAAAAATATACTCTTTGCCACTTTTATAAACGATGATTTTGATTATTTGGGACAGCAGTGTTATTATATTTTTTGTAACACTTGGATACAATCCTTCGCC
>CAZSOP010000296.1:0-5638 GCA_964608385.1 uncultured Cytophagia bacterium | reverse complement strand
GCTGAACGTAATGCCATTAATGCTCCGGTACAAGGGAGTGCAGCAGATATTATTATTGAAAAATCATTGGTCACACTTGGCAACAACATCAGTATATCAGACCCCAAAAATGTTCCGGCGGTGGTCGTTTTGAATCCATCGAGTTGGGAAAGAAGTGACCTCGTTGAACTGACTCTCAGGGAAAACGAATGGATAAAATATATAAAAAGCAACGATCAAGTTCATCTGCCCGTGCAAAAAAAAGATAATCGAATACTCTTTTATGCAAAAGAGATACCGCCCCTGGGATATAAAACATTCAGGCTATTAAGTCAAAACGTCGTTCCCGTTCAAAATGAACTTGAGATCAGCGAAACTCATCTGGAAAATAAATTTTTCAAAATCCAGCTCAATCCATCGACCGGGAATATTCATTCATTCTTTGACAAAAACAATCAACGCCAGCTATTACAAAAAGGGCAAGAGGCAAACCGCCTGCAACGAATCGAAAATAAGGGGAATAAGAAGAGTGAAAAAAATTATTCTTACCATGATCAGCCGGTGGTATTTGATCACGTGGAGCGGCTGGAAATTCTCGAACGAGGGCCATTGCGGGCAACATTGCGAATGGTACGACTCTATGGTAACTCACAATTAATTCAGGATTATGTGATCTATGCCGACCTTCCCCGTCTTGATGTCCATACGATTGCCGACTGGCATGAAAAAAACTGTACGCTGGTCGCTGCTTTTCCTCTCTCTGTCAATGCAGACAGCCTGACTTGCGGCATTGCTTATGGTAAGCGCAAAATTTCTCTTCCGGCAGATACAGTTCATCAATGCGATCCATCCGGTATTTTCGCCCAGCGTTATGTCGATCTTGCCGATGCCGTGTTCGGCGTTGCTTTTTTTAACCCGGCAAAATACGAATATCAATATGTCAACAACACACTTTATATGACTCTTTTGCGCAGCATGGCAATTCCCGGTAACATCAACTCACATGATGAATCTCCGCAATACGATTCCGATCAGGGTAGACATGAATTCACCTACTCTGTTTTTCCCCACGCGCTCACAACAGAACAGGCAAAAGTGGAAAAAAAAAGTATGGAATTTAACTCACCCCTTATATCCGCGACGGTTTCTCCGAAAACCGGAGGTCTTGATACGGTTCACAGCTTTTTCTCGGTGGACTGTGATCATATCATTATCTCCGCCATCAAAAAGGCCGAAGAAGATGACGATTTGATTCTACGGTTATATGAAACACGAGGCAAAGCAACCCAAAGCCGCTTGTCAATGTCCATTCCAGTAAGCCGGGGGTGGAAATGCAATATGCTGGAAGAAAAAATAGAATCCATAAACGTTTCGGATCAGTCAGCATGGATAGCCATTGAACCCTATGAAATCCTTACCCTCCGTTTTGAGAAAAAATCCGGATGAAAAATCATCTGCATCAACATGCCTGAATGGTTTTATCGATAGTTGCATTCCCTGAATATGTCCTCCCTGCCCCGGCTTTGAATCACTGATATTGTAAATTTTTGTTTCTATTCAGGTCGTTCTTTCATCAAAACGAAAATGGCCGGCTCTTTTTTTAATTTTTTTCGGCCGGGCATATTTTTTGCATACTTGACCTGTAAAAAGAGACCTTGCGGTTCTATCGCTATATCCGCAATAATTACAATTCATCATCACGGTGCGACTCGTATCAAATGTATACTTTGTGCCACAAACCGGAACAGGTAAGTACAAATATGAAAGTAAAAAACAACCGGCTGAACAAAAAAATCATTTTACCAACGATATATCTGTTAATGCTGTGGATGACAGCTCTCTACTCACAATCACACTTTTCCTTTACCATAGCCGGAGACTTTCGCCAGCATACTCATCCACAATATACCTCCCGCGACTATTTCGCCGGCGCTTGTGAAGCGATAAGCGAGGTGGGAGCTGGGGCTTTTATGATTCTAACCGGAGATATTGACCCGCCGAAAAATGCAATTGAAACGGTTAAAACATTTCTCGGAAAAGACCTTCCGGTTTATGCTGTGGTGGGTAATCACGATATTCCAGGCGCCAGTATAGAGTCCTATCCCGGCGAAAACATTGAATTCCTGCGTTCATATAATCAGGGAGGCAATACGCTTCCCAATATCATCCGATCCGGGCCGGGTGGCTGCGAGGAAACAACTTTTTCTTTTGATTATAAAAATGCCCATTTCGTTATACTGAACGTCTATTACGATGGCCAAAGCGATCATGGGATTAATGGAGATATCGGCGACTCGCTATATCTCTGGCTGGAAAATGATCTCTCCCAAACCGATAAACAGCATATCTTTGTTATCGGTCATGAACCTGCTTTTTTTCACCCTGACTATGATAAAGGCTATTTACCCACAACAGATGATATGACGGCTCCATCATCCGCTAACGACCTGAGCAAATATCCCTACCACCGAAATCGATTTTGGGACCTTCTGGTTCAGCATGGTGTAACAGCGTATTTTTGCGGACATTACCACTCCTTTAGTGCTTACCGGCATAAAGGCGTTTGGCAAATCGTCTGCGGCCATGCCAGAGGTGTCGTAGAGCATTTCAGGAGTACCTTTATTAAAATCAGCGTTGATCAGGATTCTGTCGAATATCAGGCTTTTCGCGATAATCATGATGGCTGGCCATATTCATTGGCCTATCGCGGCACTCTTGATTCACAGGTGACAAATTATTCAATAGAAGGATGTGTATGGAATGACAATGACGGTGATGGTGAACGTATAGATACCGAGGTGTCAATGCCGGATATTCGTATTCTTTTAACCACATCCGCAGGAAATACCGTTTCACATGATATCACCGACGACAATGGCATGTTCACATTCGATTCACTCGCTCCAGGCCGGTATCATCTGACAGTAGATTATTCTACCCTGGAGGACGATTTTATCTGTTCAACAGCGAATCTTCCGATGCAAATTGAAATTGTAAAAGATGAGACCAATCCCTCCCTGGAATTCGGCTTTAAACGAACCCTGAATTCCTCTTTTACAGTAGCTCTGACGTCGGATATGCGAATGTTCTCAGGTCAGGGCGCTTATGATTCGCCTTTATATTTCCGGGGTGTATGCCAAGCCATCAGAGGCATAAAAGAAACGGCGTTTATGATCACGCCCGGCGACGAAGACCCACCGAGTTTTGTACGATGGACCCTCGATAAATATCTGGGGGAATCCTATCTGTGGTACCCGGCAGTCGGTAACCATGAATTGCCGGCAGAGACGTTTGAATTTTATCCGGAAATGAATATGGACTATCTGCGCCAGTACAATCGTAACGGAAATACTCTGCCTTATATCGTAAACACAGGCCCTCCCGGATGTGAAGAGACCACCTACTCTTTCGATTACAAAAATGCGCATTTTGCTGTTATCAATGAATATTATGATGGCAGCAGCGATATGGGAACGGATGGAGATGTTGTTGATCCGCTTTATCATTGGCTCAAGGATGATCTCCGCGCCAGTGAAAAACCCTTTAAATTCGTCATCGGCCATGAACCCGCTTTTCCCCAACCTGATGCAGACAATGGCGCATTACGACATATTGGCGCCTGTCTGGACAAATATCCGCAAAACCGTGACCGGTTTTGGAATTTGTTGGCAGAAGAAAAAGTGGTTGCCTATTTTACGGCTCATACACATTGCTATAGCCTCTATAAGCACCAGGGTGTTTGGCAAATGGATTGCGGGCACGCGCGCGGTCTTACTCGGAAAAAAAATGTCAAGAGCACTTTTATTTTAATGACAATAAGTGAAAATCAGGTCTCTTATCAAACTTATCGCGACAATTACGATGGTGGGCCTTATCATCTGTCCTATAGCGGTGTATTGGCATCAACCGAGCCCACCGGCAATATAGGCAATCTCGTTTGGCATGATAAAGATGGAAATAATATTCAAAACGGAGCAGAGAAAGGATTACCCGGTATCCAACTTTTACTCGTCAATACATCCGGCGATACGATCGCTCAATCACTGAGCAATCAGGAAGGATGTTATCTGCTTGAAAATATTCCTGCAGGTAGCTATTGGCTACATATTGTTGAAAGTTCTTTAGGCGAGGATATTGCAAAGCCGGAACCAGACCGACTTGTACATCAGTTGACACTGGTTGGTGATGAAGATTATCTTAAAGCCGATTTTGGACTGCAGAAAACAACAGATTTTGGCAGAGAAATCACCTATACATTTGAGCGGCCGGGTTGGAATCTGATCTCCCTGCCGGGTAGAACGGATGATATGCGTGTTACAAGCATATTTCCCCATGCAAATCCAAAATTGACCCTCACCTTCGAAGAGAACGAGTACATTCAGGTTGATACACTCGAAACCGGTAAAGCATACTGGCTCTTCATCGAGCGTCCTGCACAGGTCACGGTCGAACTTGAAGTTGTGGAATCGATTCATCGCCAGTTCAACCTGGTGGGTTGGCACTTGCTGGGAAGTCCTATACATAAATCGAATCTGTCTGATAGTATTTTCCCTGCAAATTCTATACATCCGATAATAATGAGTTATAACAATGCGACCGGACAAAACGAGGCGTCAAATGAGTTCGAACCGACAAAAGGCTACTGGATTTTGGTAAGAAAAGCTTGTGACCTGACCATTCAAAACAATAAATAAAGCGTATTCTCCATCTCTTCGTGCAGCTTTGCACAACAATCCTCAACTGTGATCAAATATCCTTGCTTTCGCAGACTGGTTAAAAACTGTAAATGATTCCTTCCCTGACGATAATCGGGCTCGCGGCCCGGATGCATTAAATAGCGGTCAATTTTTCCAAAATCAGTATCCACCAGCAAGGAACCCTGATAAAGGAAATACTTTCTGCTTTTAAACATAGAACAGCCGAGGATTTTTTTATTGCCAATGGCCAGGTCGCTTATACCCTCTTGTACCACGCCATGGATCAACATACGCGAAAGGAAATGTATGATATATTGATTAATTTCTTTAAAAAAATAATAGGGTGAATCGCTCTTTTCGGAATAGAAAGCGATGGTTATGCACAAAACACCGGGCATCAAAACCACAGCACCCCCTCCTCCCCTTCGCTTCAGCACAGGTATCTGTTCGGCACGACACTGAAGGATATCGACCTCTTGTTCTGCCTTCTGTGAACGTCCCAATACGACAAATGTTGTCTCCGGCTGCCATAGCTCATAACGCAGGCGATCTGTCTCGTTAATCTCTTTAATCAATTCATCTCGTATATTCATCTCAACGTTCCAATAGCTAAATTTCGAGGCGGAATATTAATATATAATAAATACGATTCGGTTTATCAATAAATTTTATGAATTTTTATTTACACCCATCATTATAAACAGGGTAATTGCTATCGATCGATTAACAAGGTTACAAAGGTTTAACTTGCCTTATGCCAAAAGATTTGTTATAATAGGATATTAAAACATAAACAAAATGATGAAACCATCCCTCAACAAAGACAATCACCTTACCGTACCGTTGGAATGGATCGGTCCCATAGCGATCACCGGTCCGGTGGTGAACGAAGAAATATCTGTTCCACTGGCAACCTTCGAAACACCGCTCTGGCCATCAGTAAACCGGGGGGCAAGAGTAAC
>CAZSOP010000295.1:0-5644 GCA_964608385.1 uncultured Cytophagia bacterium | reverse complement strand
AAGGATCAAAAAATCTGAACGAGGCGGTTTACCTCGCTTATGAATCGATTGGAAGCCGCTATATCCGCCAGGTAAAAGACCGGGAATCCTGGTCGATCATCGGCATAAAAGGCGCCCGGACGGGCAGTGTGATTGAAACCCTGCGGGCTCAATTTCAGGGACCTGCCATTTCACGGCAGTTGTGGCGTTTTGAGAGCGCCGGTCAGGGGTTTGCCGCTCTGTTCAAGCCAAAACAGCCGGGACGTTTTGTCGTTTTCGATCGTACGGCTGTGAGAAAACCACCCCGGATGGCGCTCAAGCCGGGCAGCGATCTGAGAACCAATCTTCAGCACTGCGATTATATTCTTTTAACCCATCCTCTTTTTCGGACCGCTGCGGAAAACCTGGCTCTGTATCGCAGCCGGCATGACGGCCTGGATGTGCGCGTGGTTTTGATCGATGATGTTTATGATGAATTTAATTTCGGTCTCGCGGACGTATCAGCCATTCGGCACTTTTTGCAATTCGCTTACTCTAACTGGCAATCCCCATCACCGCGCTATTTGTCGATTTTGGGAGATGCGAGCTGGGATCCCAAAAATCTCTCCGGGCCCAAGAGCCGCACCAATTACATACCTTCTTACGGCAATCCGGTAAGCGATGTCTGGTTTACGCTGTTGGATGGTGAGGAGGATTTGTTGCCGGATCTGGCTGTCGGGCGCATCCCGGCACAAACGCCGGCACAAGCAGAGGCGTATATCGAGAAATTACAGGACTATGAACAATCTCCTTCTGCATCCTGGAAAAAGCATTTTACCTTTATTACCGGAGGGTTCAATCGTATTGAACAAACCGCATTTATGCAGCAGGCAGAGCAATTGACGACTCGATACATTGACACCTTTCCGGTCGATGGAACGGTTACCTTTATCAACAAAGAAAGTCAGGGGTATATCGAAGGGGAACATCGCCAGGATATTCTCAATGCCGTCAATAACGGTACCGTCTGGCTGAACTTTACCGGCCATGCAGGCAGCCGTACCTGGGACTTGATGTTTCACGAGCCGGACGTTTACGAGCTCAGCAATGCGCCGCGGTATCCGTTTATCTCCAGTATGACCTGTCATACAGGCAGATTTGCCGAACCTCTGCAGGAGAGTTTTGCCGAGATTTTTATCCATTCGCCGCAAAAAGGGGCGATTGCCTTTATGGGCACATCGGGATGGGGGTATTCCTCAGAGGATCACCTTTTTATGGAAGCGCTCTATCCGCTTGTTTTGCAAGACAGCCTCAGAGTTCTGGGGGAAGCGATAACCCGGGCCAAGGCTGAACTGTGGAAACAGTTCGGCAGCACCCGTCACATTCGCAATTCTATTCTTCAATATGCTCTTTTGGGAGACCCGGCCATCCGGCTGGAACTGGCGACACAACCGGACCCGGCCCTTCGTCCCGGGGCGCTTGGTTTTTTCCCTCAGGTCCCCTCGGAAGCGGATTCGTTTCTGACGGTAAAACTGATCGTCGATAATTTTGGCCTGAGAATGGTCGACAGCCTCCACATCAACCTTAAGATTGAACATGAAAAAAGCGGTTATGAAAATACGATACATTTGATATCGCCGCCCCTGGCGACTCGCGATTCTCTTAAGGTAATCATTCCGTTACGGGATCGCGCCGGATTGTTGAAGATCAGCGCCCGGCTCGATCCGCAGGATTTTATCGATGAAGTGGAGGAAGGCAATAATTTTCTGTCCAGGCAATTGTATGTCTTGTCGAGCCGGCTGCGTATCCTTTCTCCCTTTAGCGATAATTTGTTGCCGGTAAAAGCAGCGCAGCTGAGGATACTAAATCCACAAAGAGCGGATACAGGTAGTCATTTTTACGAGTTCCAGATCGACACCAGTCAGTTTTTCTCCAGTCCTCTTCTCAAGAGCTCAGGTCCTGTTCCCGCCGGCCGGCTCTACACTCAATGGACGCCGCCCGCCCTGTTGTCTGATCAACTCTATTTTTGGCGGGTGCGCGATTCCGCCCATCCAAACGCAGTTTCCTGGTCCCAAAGCGCTTTTTATACAAAATCCCGCAATGTATTTGGATGGCGGCAGCACCATTACAACCAGTTTTCCAATAACACTTTGGTTCAGCTTCAACAAGCCGGAAAGAGCGCATCGCTGCAGCAGAGCCGGGTAGAGATGTACGTGGAATCCGCAGGCTTGACAGATGGTAATTATGCCCGTTTGTTTGTCGGCGGACAGTCGCTTATGGAGGCTTTACGCGGCCACAATGTGGCGGTTGTTGATCCCGGCAACGGCATGGTATTGTCGACCCGTTCGTTTGATACCTATCAGGATTCTTCGAATGCAAATGAAATGGCGGCGATGATCGAGGCATTGCCTGATTCTTACACGGTGTTGCTGGCCATCCGTGATGATGGATCGAGGATGATGACCGAACGGGCGTTTAAGGCTCTGGAAACGCTGGGCAGTATTCATTGCCGGCAGGTCGGTATGCGTGATTCCTGGGCCCTGATCGGACGCAAGAATGCGCCGTCCGGCAGCGTGGCGGAGTTTTGGAGGCCATCCGGCAGCGGTACAGCCGTGGTGCGGGATACCCTCTATCATTTTCATCCAACCGGCCTGATGCGATCCAATAAAATCGGTCCGACGCGGCAATGGAAGAAATTGTCGTGGCATGTCGATAAGCCGCCGTCCTGTGCGGTGACACTGACTGTCCTGGGCCACCATAGTCAAAAGAGTACTGTGGATACCCTGCTGGTGAATGACGTTGCATCATCGGAACTCGATTTGAGTGGGGTATCTGCAGCGCTTTATCCCTGTCTTTCACTTGAGATGGATATGGGCACGACCGATGGAAAGTTTACACCGGTATTGAAATGGTGGCAAATTGAATTTGAAGCCGTTCCGGAGCTCGCACTCGCTGCGGATGGATTGCAGGTAAAACCCGATAGCGCCATTAGCGGGGAAGAGGTGTTTCTAGAAGTAGAGGTTTTCAATATCGGACAGGCGGATTGTGACAGCGTAAGCGTCAGCCTTTCGGCAGAGACACCGGAGAATGAGGTTCAACACATTGCCACAAAAATATTTTCAGGAATTAAGCGGGATCAGTCTGTATCAGTTCAACAAAAATGGCAAACGCCGCCGCTTCCGGGACAATATCAGTTGGTTGCCAGGGCTGATACCGGACGATCCGTTGCGGAAATGTATAACGATAATAATATTGCCCTGAAAACGCTCCGCGTTTTACCGGACACAGTCAAGCCTGTAATCCGTTTTGCTTTTGATGGTCGTGAAATTCCTGAAGGGGACTGGGTGTCACCGAGTCCTCATATTCAGATCAAGATTTTCGATAACAACAATACGACCTTCAGCGATACCAGTAATATTCATGTTTTTCTGGATCAAAATCGAATTCATTTTTTAGATTCGGAACAGCTTTTTCTGTCGCCACCGAGCAGTGCGAGTATGAATGCTTTGGTGGAATATTATCCGCAATTAACCGCCGGTAATCACAGTCTCAGTGTTCTGGTACAAGACGGTGGCAAGAATCAGGCTGATGCGGTGGCCTATTTCAAGGTTACGGATGAATTAAAGTTTTTTAACCTGATGAATTATCCAAACCCGGTATCTGAAGAGACGGATTTTACGTTTGAGCTGACCCGGGCCGCACAGGTCAGTATAAAGATATACACTGTTGCGGGAAAACTTTTAAGCGTTTTACAACCGCAGTATTGTCCGGTCGGATTTAATCACTTTCACTGGGATGCGAGGGATCAGGAAGGTGACGAGCTCGCTAATGGTGTTTATCTCTATAAGGCAATTGCCCGGGGAGAGAACGACAACGCCGAGGAGATCGGGAGATTGCTTATTATGCGATAATGCCCTGCCGATTTGTCATTGTGTTTTATAAGAGATATTTGTAAATTACTGGTCTTTTAATTTGGGTTAAAAGGAGAAGCGGGTGGCTGGCAAACGCATCGATGCTTTTTTTGATAAAAGTATTCTTTATTTGATCTATCTCTTTATCTTTTTTTCTCTTTTTACCATCGCCGGAACTCAGACTGCCCTGGCCCTGATTGTCGTGATATGGGGTGTTAGGATGCTCTATGAACGGCAATGGACGGTTTTGCGTACGCCTGTGGACAAAGCCTTTTTATTCTTTGTGCTGGCCTGTGTCGTAGCGACTCTGTTTTCTCTGCGCCCGCTTGAGAGTTTGTATAATTTAAAAAATGTATTGTTGTTATTCGTTGTCTACACGATTGCCTCGAATTTAAGACAAAGCAGACATATTGATACGGCGATGAATATTTTTATCTTTACCGCCACACTTATGGCAGCCATCGGTATCCTTACAACGGATTTGGTGGGAGGATACCGGGTCATGTCGTTCCAATCCACGACCATGACCTGGGGGGCCATGTCGACGATTTTTATTCTCATTACCCTGGCTCTTTTTCTTTTTGGCCGTGGCGATAAAATGCGATGGCTCTATCTGGGCTGTTTTGTTATTCAGCTCGTCAGTATGCTCTTTTCCTATGTGCGCGGTTCCTGGTTGGGGTTTATGGCAGGAATTTTTATTATGATGATGATCAAGAGCAAAAAGCTCATCGCCGTGGTTTTCTTGCTGCTTGTCGTGCTTTATCTTTTGGCTCCGGCATCGGTGCAAAATCGAATTCTCAGCATTACCGACATGAGTGTGGGCTCTACCCAGGTACGATTTACGCAATGGAAAAATTCAATTGATATTTTTCTCGATCACCCGATCACGGGTGTGGGATGGATCGATCTGAGCGAAACACACAAAAAGTATGCCCCCGACGGTGCGGATATGAGCCATCAGGCTTACAATATCGGTCACTTTCATAACAATTATGTGATGTTTTATGTGTGTCTCGGCGGATTGGGGTTTATTGCTGCTCTTTATCTGATTTTCAGGCTGTTAAAGGCCGAATACAGGATTTACCGGCAACTTTTAAATGGAGGCGACTACAAGCAGGCCTGGGTTGTCGGCAGTTTGGCGGCGATGACCGGCTTTTGGGTAAATGGTTTTTTTGACTGGACCTTTGGTGATGCAGAGCCGGTGACGCTGTTGTGGTTTTCTGTTGGTATGGTCCTGGCGATAAAAAATCACAAAGACAGGGAGCGCGAAACCAACAGTTCGTGAACATTGATCCGTCTTGTGTGGGTGTTGCTTTTATTGGAAATTCGTCTGTATTGCTGTCATTTAATAGAAAAAATATACATTCGGGAGATTGATCAAATTTGTTAACAGACAGGAGCAGTAAACAAAAATCATAATTACCGGTTGGTCATCACAATTGCGAATATTATATTTATCACAATATTATCCTCCTGAAATAGGAGCAACCCAGACCCGGGCATTTGAAATGGCGAGCAATCTGGTGCGTTTGGGACATTCGGTCACCATGATCACCGAATTCCCCAATCATCCACTGGGTGAGATTCCGCCGCATTATCGCGGAAAACTTTACCAACGCACAACAGAATCAGGTATAGATGTGCTGCGAATGTGGGTGTTTGCGCGAATCAAAAAGAGTTTTGTCACCCGCATGCTCTTTTATCTGAGTTTTATGGTTATGTCATTTATCGGCGGTTGTTTTTTGCGGCGGCGCTACGATATCGTCTACGCAACC
>CAZSOP010000294.1:0-5699 GCA_964608385.1 uncultured Cytophagia bacterium | reverse complement strand
TGAACAATCCATTAATACAGAAATTGCTGTTAATATGCCACTATCGATGACCTTTGGGCTGGCGCTCAATCCGGTGAAGGACTTTACCCTGGTACTCGACTATGCCATCAAACCCTGGAGCCATATCGAGGTCAATTACGATAATCTGGCCCCGGAAACACCCTTTAGAGATGCGCATTCTTTTCACTTGGGCGCTGAATACCGAGCCCGCGTTTATTCCACCACTTTTCCATGGCGAGTCGGATTTTTCAGCCAGCCAGAACAGGTTGAATCGTTCAATGCCGCTGGTGCGGCTGATCAGACGATTTCGCAAAATTTTACCGCCGGATTCGGCATTTATGGTAAAAATGTGCTTTTAGATTTTTCGCTCATATATAAATCGCTTGAATATGACAGCATGTCGTTACCCTTTGATCAATCTCAATATAAGATTAAAAGAGATATATTCAGTTTGATCGCCCAGCTACAGGTTTTAATTTAAATGCAGCGCCAACATCAAAACATTTACATCGGTTCTGCCGGCTGGTCCTATACCGACTGGCAGGGCGTTGTCTATCCACTAAAGACCGGGCGTTCCTTTTATGCACTCGACTATCTCATGCAATTTTTCAATACCGTTGAAATCAATTCAACCTTTTACCGGATTCCCAATCCGGCATCGGTAGCCAAATGGACAAAAACCGCTGAACAACAGAATAATTTTCTTTTTTCCGTCAAACTCTGGCAAAAATTCACCCACGAACGCGTTTTGGATGACAGCGGTATCAGCGCTTTTAAAAAGGCGCTGCTGCCCATGCTGGAGGGGCAACGACTCGGGGTTTTGCTGGCACAATTTCCCTGGAGTTTTAAATTTAACGATGCAAGTATGGTCTATTTACAAAAGCTTGCCGATCAGTTTACAGACTTTCCTTTGGCTATCGAATTCCGGCATCAGAACTGGCAAAACGAGCGTGTTTTTGATTTTTTTAAAGAGCATGGCATTACGTTTGTCAATATTGACCAGCCTCAGCTCAATGCCTGTCTGCCGCCTACGGAGCAGGTGACGTCGGATACAGGCTATATCCGCCTTCACGGCCGCAATCAGCAGCACTGGTTCAATGAAAAATCCGGACGTAACGATCGCTATAACTATTTATACAGTCGGGAAGAGTTGGTACCCTGGCAGCAACATCTCGATAGAATTGCTGCAGCGGCACAGCGGACATTTGTCATATTCAACAACCATTTCCACGGCCAGGCTATTGTCAATGCTTTTGAATTTCAGTACATGCTGGAGCAAAAACCGCTAGATATTCCACCGCATCTGTTGCAGCATTTTCCCCACCTTGAGCATATCCACTCCGTTGATATGGGAAATGATCCGCCACGTCAGAGATCGCTGGATCTTTTTTGAAACTTTTTGTTATTTACTGCATCTAAGATATAAAAAGGAGAATATATGGAAATCATCGGATTGGTTTTGATTTTTGTAGCTTGGTTCGTGGTTGCAAAATATATTTTGCCCAAACTGGGAATCCCGACTTGAATGTCCGGGTCTTGTGATCTTCCGGGTGAAGATCCTTTAAAGTACAAAGCAAAAAAAGCAAAAAAACAAGAGGGGTCTGAGTAATGCCTATTTATGAATATAAATGCAATCAGTGTGGTCATACATTTGAAGCTTTTCAGCGTCTGGGTTCTGACGGCAGCGACCTGGAATGTCCGAAATGCGGCACAGCAAAACCGCAAAAGCTTTTCTCTGCATTTGCCTCGTCCGGCGGTGGAGGCGGATACTCGGGTGGTGGTGCCTGCGGTTCCGGTGGTTTTACCTGAGGCGTATAATCGGGAGCGGTGCGCTCCCCTGCAGCGGCAGTATTTTTGCCCGAGTAAAAACGATACAGAGCTTGAAAGTTTTATAAACAGTTTCTAAATGGATGAAATAAAGTGAAAAAAATATATAAAAAAAATCTGGCCGGACTGGCAGTCGGTGCGCTGCTTGGCTATGCTTATTATTATTTTATCGGCTGCAGTAGCGGTCACTGCCCACTGACCAGCAATCCGGCCATCAGTACCTTTTATGGTGCCATGATCGGTTTTCTATTTGTTTTTAAACCGAAACCAAAGAAACAGTGATCAAAATGGGCCATTGCTCCCTATTTGTTTCTCTATGATGCGATATAATGATTTGAAAAATTGATTTAATTTACTAGATTAAATCATTATATTGTCAATGGAGGTCAACATGCAGCGATGGTTTTTTTATTTTATTCTATATTTCTCCTTTCCTCTTTTTGCACAACCACTGGAAGAATCCCTAACCTGCAGGGAATGCCATCAAAATGCCTATGCTGAATGGCAATCTTCCCGACATGCCAAATCAGATCATCTTTTTGTTTATCGTCAGCTTTTACCTCAGAGCAACAAGGAAAATTGTTATCCCTGTCATCAACCCGTCTATGCACTGAATTTGGATGAATATGTCGAATCCAGGGTAAACGAGACCTCCGTAAACTGCGATTTTTGCCATGCCGTTCGCATTGAACCCAAAGAACAGACCTATCAACTCGTTGCCGAAAACGTCAAATTCGGACCGATCAAAGACGCCATCGCTTATGCGCATCAATGCGACTATAAAGAACTTTATACCACGGCCGAATTTTGCATGACCTGTCACGATTATAACCATTTGCCGTTAAAACAACATTTTTCCTCGGTCTATGATGAATGGAAAGAGAGCCGTTTCTACGAGCAAGGCGTTGTTTGCCAGGACTGTCACATGCCGGCCCGGCTCGGCAAGGCAGCGACTCTGGGCAAAATACGCGATACCATCCATTCACATCATTTTTACAATGGTGAATCCAGGGAATTTTTACATCAATGCGCCGAGCTGCAGCTCACTGCCGTGCGCGCTGGAGAGAATATCAATATTGAACTCCTGGTGACAAACCGGTCCGTCGGCCACAAGCTGCCGTCAGGCTCACCGCTACGAATGGTCATTTTGCAGGTCGAGATTCAAAATGAACAGCTGCAGCCGCTGTGGAGAAACTGGTACAAAAATCCAATTGCTGAAGATGAAAACGCAGTTTTCGGCAAGCGCTTTTATTCTGCCGACAACAGTTTGGTTTTACCCTGGGATGAAAGCGACCGGGTCATCGATAAACGCCTGATCCCGGACAGCACCGTTACGCTGAACTATTTTATACAGGACTCAACCGCCACCTGGATAGAGGCCAAATTACTTTATCACATCCTGCCACCACCGTATGAAAACAGAATCATCACCGGCCGCAGCACCGATTATTCACCTCGCCGGATCAATGTCGTTAAGGAAAAAATCAAGGTTATTGCAGAATAATCAAAAAATGTGGATGCTTGATTAAGTGCGATTCATTTTTTATATTTAAACGAAAAATAAAAAGAGAGACGGAGAGATAGATGAACAAATCGTATCGTTATAGTATTTATACACTCGTGCTTTTCTGGCTCATTCTGATGGGCTGTTCTCAACAGCAGGGTGAGGGAGTCAGAATTATCGATCATCAGCTCGTCGTTGAGCTCGATCCGGAACAGTCAAAAATTTTTGCCATCGATACCGTCCGGCTCGATACCACCACACTGGGAAAGGAATTTGTCTTTTTCCTCAACAAACATCTCAAAGTCGAGCAGGTACGGGTCGGGCGGCAGGAGCTGACCGTGGAAAGCGAGCCGGCCCTTAGCCTGTCGCCCTTTATCGGCGATGACGAGGACTCGCTTTACAGCCATTTCTATCAAAACGGCCGGCGCTATACTGTACAATTTCCGCCCGGATTAAAACCGCAATACATCGAAATACAATACAGCGGTACCATTATGGACAGCCTCAGCCAATCGGCGTTCAGCCGCATGATGGTTGCCAATCAGACCAGCGGACTGATTTCGTCGGATGGGGTTTTCCTCGGCGATGAAACTTTGTGGTATCCCACCATTCCAAATTCACTGACCTCATTCGAACTGGTTACAAAGAGTCCCGCTGGCTATCGCACAGTAACCTCAGGAGAGTTGATTTCCTACAAGGAAACGGCTGATTCCACCTACAGCATCTGGCGGGAGAAAAATCCCATCGATTGCATTTATCTCTGTGCCGGGAATTACAGGGTGAAAAGTGATACAACCAGTGGTATCGAGGTATCCACCTATTTTTTTGAAAATTCGCAATACCTTTCAGAGCAATATATCCAGGCTTGCAAATACTATCTCGATCTCTATAACGATTTGATCGGTCCCTATGCATTCGCTAAATTTTCGGTGGTGGAAAACTTTTTTCAAACCGGATACGGCATGCCTTCATTCACACTGCTGGGCAATCAGGTGATTCGCCTGCCCTTTATGACGCGAATCTCCCTGGGGCATGAAATCTGCCACAACTGGTGGGGAAATGGCGTCTTTGTCGATATGAAGGAGGGCAACTGGTGTGAAGGATTGACCACCTATTTTGCCGACTATTACTATAAGGAACGCGAATCGAAAGAAGGGGCAAAGCAGTACCGCTATGATATTTTAAAGGACTATGCCTCTTATGTCACCCATGATTCTCTTGATTCTCCGCTAAGTTGCTTCCAGCAGCGCTCAACACCTGCCTCGCGAACCATCGGCTATGGCAAATCGATGATGGTTTTTCACATGCTGAGACAGAAGGTCGGGGACGAGCGTTTCTTTGCAACCCTGAAAAGCTTTTATCAGGATCATCTGTTCCGGTATGCCACCTGGAGCGATATACAAAACGCTTTTGATGATGCCGCGGACATGGAGATGCGGGAATTTTTTGACCAATGGCTGCAAAAAACCGGTGCGGTTCAACTCAGTCTCGCTGAGGTTGAGCGGCAAAGCGAAGAACAAAAGTATGTGCTTACTGCGGTTATTGAACAACAGCACCCATTGTTTACCGTTTCAATCCCCATATGTATTGAACACAAAGAGAGCAGGGTGGATACACTGGTTACGCTTAACGACAACGCACTTGAGTTCCGCTATAAATCCGATAAACCGGTGACAAAATTCAGCGTCGATCCGGACTATTCCATTTTCAGGCGCCTGAACTGGCAGGAAATCACCCCGAGCCTTTCCCAGTTTTACGGAAATGAAAACCAAATCATCGTCCTGCCGTCAACAGCAACGGATGAACAGCTGGCAGCTTATAAGGCATTGGCCAAAACACTCAACCGCAACGGTAGGGCCAGGGTTGTGGAGGATACGGCTGTGGATTCATCACAGCTGTGTGACGCATCGCTTATGCTGCTGGGGCGTCCGCAGGAAAATCAGCTTGTCGCAAACATTAAAGATAAATTGGCTGTAACATGGCAGCAAAATCTGCCGATGCTTATGGGACAGGAGGTATCAAAACCGGGCGACTGTCTGGTTATCGCAGCAAGAAACCCCTATTTCAAACAAAAAAGCATGATCTGGCTGATGGGCAATTCCCCATCCGGCATTAAAGCCGTAAGGTCGAAGCTGCCGCATTACGGCAAGTACGGATTTCTTGTTTTTAGCAAGGGAAAAAATATTTTAAAAGGAAACTGGCAAGTACCAAGCCCGTTAAGCCGTTCATTCAAATAAAACCGACGAGAATCATGCCGCAATGAATATCAAATATACTTTTTTGGTTGTATTTATTTTTATCGCTTCATGTTTGTCCGCTCAAATTGTTGATATCATCGATTTGCATCAAAACGACCAATATGGAGAAC
>CAZSOP010000293.1:0-5703 GCA_964608385.1 uncultured Cytophagia bacterium | reverse complement strand
TTTCTTGGCGTTTTCTCAGCGGTTAAAAAAGTACTCATTATTCGGAAGAACCTATAAATATTTGTTAATCTTTTGATATAAAGGTATTTGTCCACTCTAATTATTTATGTAACCTTTTTATCGCTTTGGGCTATAACAATCATCTCATCGCCTATGTGCAAAAACGATAAGGTTTTATATGTAATATTATGCCCCTTTACAAGACATTTTCTCAACCAATAAGGCTTTGAGGTTATTTTATTAAATTCTTCTTGTCTATCACTACTGCTCCATTTGGCTTGAGCTTTTTTTCGTCTTTTCAATTTTGGTAAAAGCACATAAAGCAAAACATTTTTCAACTCTATCGAAGATTTTCTTTTTATGATATGAAATCCATATTTATTTAATAATTTTTCAACGGTTTTGGGGGTAAAATAATTTACATGATCCAATCCCATTGCCCACCATTTATCTTTGAGCAATGTAGAAAAAAAGCTTTTATACTGAGGAACCTGGAAAACGATTAAACCACCAGGTTTTAAAATATCACCGATCTTTTTAATCACCAAATCCGCATTATCAATGTGCTCCAGAACATCCCACATTGTTACAATATCATATTTTCTAGATTTTTCAATTTCTATAAAATCGCCAAAATCAACATCGATATTAAACTCGCGTTTAATATAATCAACGTTTGTTTTGTTCATTTCTAAACCGGAAACATCGTATCCCAGCTTTTTACCCGTATAAATAAAATGACCAAATCCACAGCCAATATCGTAAATAGATCCGTTTTTTTTATATTTGCCGATCAAATTATATCGCAATAAATTGCGCTGGTATTTTATCCATAGATCAGATTTTGCCAGTTGTTTTATAACTTTATCATCTTTATAATTGGTATAATCAATTTTGCGTCTATAAAAAGGCGGGATAAAGGTAAAACCACAAGACTGACATTCAACAATATCGCAATCTTTTTTCTGATATTTGACAGTAAAACGAGATTCAGTTTTATTATCACATACGATACACCTGATATTTTCTAAAGGATTGCTATTTTCTGTTTTCGTTATAGAATTCATTTTTAAATTAATCCCTGGAATGTTATAATTCTACATTAAAAATGATGTTATCATATAAAATTTCCTGTTCCTGACCACTTCTTTGTGGATCATATATGCCTAAACTGATAACGTTCGTCCCTTTTAATTTTCCATACTCGGCGAAAAAATCGAAATGTCAGTTTGTATAAATTAAAAAAGAACGGTTAACCCACCGAAACCGCCCTTATACAATAGGCAAGAGATGGAAGAAAATCAACACTATTTTAATTAAAAACAAAAGGCAGTTGATCGAGAGAGGCGGTTTTCGCTACAATTTTCTTATCCGCATCGAGCAGGTAATATGTCGGCGTTCCGAGAATGGTGTATTCCCTGACCCAGTCATTATCCCATTTACCGGCACCATATAGATGTATGAGACCCGGATCGGCTTGAAAAAGTTTCTGCAACTCATATTGCGTTGGCACACGAGAGTTTGAAGGACAGGGATTATTGGTGCCGGAAAAGCACGATAACCATCCGATTATACATTTGTTTACAAACGGACTGGGCAGATGGTATTTTAACCGAATGCCTTGGCATTTGACCATTTACACCCCATCGACAAAAAAATATCATAATTTGTAGATTCTTGTTTTTTGGTAACGAAATGATTACCTTTTCATGCAAATAAAAAATGTTCTCTTAAGAGGATATACGCTTTATGAGTATAACGGATAAAAAAGCGTATCGAATAGTGTTGTGGATGTTGTGCTGTTTAATTGCGACCGCCTCGGCTCAGCCGCGGATTTCCAAACACAATGGGAAAATACGTCTGCAAAACGACGTATTTACAAAGGAATTCCATTTTTCCGAGGAGCATGCCGCTCCCATCAACTTTTTGGTAAGCGCAGAAACAATAAAATCATCTCTATTGCATCCCGGAAAACCCCAGACGCTTTTCTATTGTATCATCAACCATACCCGCGTGCGGGGCAGCGATCCGGTTTGGCAATACAAAGAGCACAGCATCCGCAATCTGGATAACAGGGGCCGCGAACTGGTGATTATTTTCAAAGCCGTTGCTCCGCCGTTGGAAGGGTTGGAGATCGCGCTCTACCAACAACTGTTCAGCAACACCACATTCATACGCGAAAAAATCGAGTTTCGCGCCGCCGGTAATCACCGCTTTGAACTCAATACGTTTAACAATCAACTCTTTTTCAAATTTCCTTGCTATTCCCTTACGGCATCTCAGCCGACCAGCACAGAAATCCGAATCGCTTCATGGGGGGCCGAATTGATCGATATCGACCAAGATGCCGCACCGGATGAGCGTAATCCCGACGACGACCACGACCTCGGCCGCAATCATATGTTTCATCCCCAGATCAAAACGAAAGCATTAAAAAACGGAGAAACGGATATTACCAAGGGTCCGATACAGATCATCTCCACAAATAAATACAGCTGGATAACCACCTATGAGCACGCATCCCAGGATAACACAAACGGTTTGTTCAAATCCGGCAAGAGCAGCGATTCCGGTCTGTTGCGCGACAATTTGCAGGGGGTCAGGGGAAATTTCGATTTTGAGTTACGAGACAGCGATTTTCATTTTCTCGGCATCGCTCAACAACTGCGGCGAAACACCCTGGCGCTATCGGTCGATATTTTAAGGGGCGGCTATCTCAATGGGGAAATCATCGACGCCGGTCACCCCTATTCCTCGGTATGGACGGCATCCGGTTTTCATCCTGGTAATCAGATCGACAGCAGCAAAGCGATGATTCACGATTATCTCTATCGCTGTATTTGCGAAAAACCGGCTTCCCGCCGGCTGCACTTTTACTATAATACCTGGGGTATGCAGCGAAGCCGCCACCGCCGCGGTGAGCCCTTGCGCGGTGTTATGACCTATGAGAATATCCTGGCTGAAATACGGCGTGCGGCTGACCTCAATGTCGATATTTTCGTTCTCGATGACGGCTGGGAGGCAGCACAGGGTATTTGGGAACCGCATCCGCAACGATTGCCGCAGGGATTGGCACCCATTAAAGCCGAGCTGGATAAGCACGGCATGATGCTGGGCGTCTGGTTCTCACCAATGGGAATCGACAGTTCCACAGAACGCTACAAGCGCTACCGGGACTGGGTCATCAAAGATTCCGAGAACAAGCCGATTCAGGCACAATGGGGACACCCGGCATTTGATTTTGTCAGCGATTTTTTCGATCTCTTTGTCACCGACTGCAAACGCCTGATCGACCAGGGCGTCCGCTTTTTCAAATGGGACGCGATCAACACCTTTTTCAGCACCTTACCCAATTTACACCACGGCAGCGATCGCCACAGCAAGGCTGAAATACGCACCCGCTATGAGTACCTTCTGCCGCTCTATGTAACCCGGGCAATGAAACAATTAACCGATTATGAACCCGATCTGATCATCGAGATCGATCTTACCGAAGCCAGGCGGGTCATGACCGGTCTGACGGTTCTTAGTCAGGGAAAATATTTCTGGATGAATAACGGTGCCAGCTGGTACGATGATTATAGCACCTATAGAACAAAATCAATGCGCACGATTGCCAACCGCTTTGCCGGCCTGATTCCGCTGGAACTCTTTACCTATGCCTGTTACCCGCATAATGACAACAACGCATCCAGGTACAACGTCAACACAATTTTAATAAGTGGTCACGGACTTTGGGGAGATTTGCAACAGATGGACAAAAAGGATCGGCAATACGTCGGCAAACAGGTAAATAAAGCAAAGCAAGTCTTGCCCTATATCGCATATCTGCAGCCAAACGTCATCGGGCGGGTCGGCGGCTCTCCCGAGATTTATACCATAGTCAATAGCGAAAAAGCAGCCGGTCAAATCATTGCGTTTAGCGGTAGTGCGATTGCCTATAGGCATCGGATTGAGCTAAACAAAAGCCGAATGCTTGTCGTGCTCAATCATGCGTATCGCTGTCATGACGATACTCTGGCACTCAATTTTGAATTTCCGATGCCGGACGCCACCCGGGAGGCCTTTATCCTGCCGAACAACAAAACCGGCATCACCATTTCAGCTTCAACCTCATGGCTCAATGAAGCGGAACTGTCCGAGGGAGAGCGGTTAAAGTATACAAGCGCTGCACCAGGAGAGCAGACAATTATTTGGCCCGAACATCTCGGCCAACCTCGAATATCCGCATCTGAAAAAATCACATGGTTTATCCGGTATATGCCTGTTCAAAACCGATATGTTATTACAATAAAGGCAGAAAAAGCACCAACAACGGTCTGGCTGGATTCAACACGGTAAACCGATCCGGGCAATAGAAACCCAGAAAGAGAGAAAATCCTATGAAGACATTTACAATCGTCATGTTCCTGCTCTTTGTTTCGCCTTTGGCCATTTTCGCAGCCGACCGCATCACACCGGCATTTCCCGGCGCTGAGGGGTTCGGCGCCATGGTTCAGGGTGGACGCGGCGGAAAGCTCCTGTTCGTCGATACACTTGAGGATTATGATCCGGAGACGCAAGCCCCGGTTGCCGGCAGTTTTCGCGCCGCCTGTGATGCAAAAGGACGCCGCACCATCCTCTTTCGCGTATCGGGCACCATCGAACTCGAGGCGCCGATTTTGATTACAGAACCCTTTCTCACCATTGCCGGTCAAAGCGCCCCTGGTGACGGTATCTGCATCAAGAATTACGGCATCAGTATTAAAACCTATCAGGTCATCGTGCGATATCTAAGGTGCAGACCGGGTGACGTGATCGGCAAAAAACTCGCAGAACAGGGACAGCCCTGGTCTACGGATGCGCTCTCTATCGGCTGGGGCCAAGCCAGTCAGGTCATTTTCGATCACTGCTCAGCCGGCTGGGCCAGTGATGAAGTGATGTCGGTCTCTGGTCCGGATATTACCGATGTAACCATACAATGGTGCATTATCAGTGAAAGCCTCAATAACAGCACCCATAAAAAGGGCCCGCATGGCTATGGCTCCCTGCTGTGCAGCAACGGCAAGATCAGCTATCATCATAATTTAATCGCATTTCACAGATCCCGGTCGCCTCGTCCCGGAGCCAAGGGTGAAGGCATGCCCTTGATCGATATCCGCAACAACCTGATGTACAAAGGCGGACGCGGCTATACGGTGGAAACCGAACCGGTGCGCATGAATTTCATCGGCAATTATCACCCGGACACCCCGTTCAAAGCGACTGACAACTGTTACTATTATGCGGAAAATAACGTCGGCGAGATAGACAATGGCGAGCCCCAAAATGAGCCATACCCAGTGGCCATTGTAACAACAACATCTCCACAGGAAGCAAGGGAAAAGATACTGAAAAACGCCGGTGCGACACTTCCGGTCCGCGATAATGTGGACCAGCGCGTGGTAGAATGGGTCATTGCAGGTAAAGGCGGGATCATCGACTCACAGCAACAAGTGGGCGGCTGGCCGGTACTGCACAGCACGCCGCCGCCACCGGACAGCGATAACGACGGCATGCCGGACGAATGGGAAATCAGACATCAATTCGATGCAGAAACAGCAAACCACAACGACGATCCCGATCACGATGGCTATACCAATATCGAAGAGTATCTGAATCAGACCAATCCGCATGAGCAAAACAAACAAGAGATGCCTGGAACGATCCGGCATCAATCATCAA
>CAZSOP010000292.1:0-5710 GCA_964608385.1 uncultured Cytophagia bacterium | reverse complement strand
ACCCTTTGCATATTTTGAGCTGCAAAAGGAAAAAAAGATATTTCACCTCGGCGACAAGTTTCCCCATAAGAACGCTATCCTCAGGATTCGGGGAAAATCAACTCCAGCTTTCGGAATGATCAAATCTGTTGCCGTTTTTGTCGGCGACTGCGATGGAAAAAAAGAAAAATGTTATTATTATCCGGCAGACACCTATGAACTCGAGCACCTTGATGAGATCGACACCCTGCCGGGACGTGGCTATATTCGGCTCGAGGTTCTAACGACCCTTAACCGCCAATTACTCAGCAATCCTATTTATCTCGGCCAGGACTAGATCAATTTGATTTTTTTGAATATCCTTTTTAATCCGCGACCAAATATATTGGGCTTTATCTCAACATGCCGTTCATATCCCTCACCCTCGCTTGCAGAGGTGATCAGTTCGTTTTCTTTTAAAACATCATGAATAATAAACCGTTCATAACTGCTCATATGAGGTAAAACCACCGTCTCGCCATTATCAATGGCAAGCTTGGCCTTTTCTTCGGCATACTTTCGCAGATTTCCGACAGGATATATTTTTAATTCGTGAACGTCGCCACGACGATAAGTTTTTGTGACAATATCGGGATCATGATCAAAATGCCGGTGAACCAATTTACGTTCAAACGCATTTAACTCGGAAAGCGTAATCGGTACGATTGAACCATCCAACTCTTTTTTTATCTTTTGAATTAAATCGTCTATCTTGACATCGTCCTGTCGATTCTTAAATCTTCTATGATCTGATTTTCTATTGCTTTCCACTTTTATTTGTTCCTTTCCAGTTATTTCAACTTAATCTGTCCGTTATTGATCCAGATTGATCAATTTTTTATGAATTCCGCCGAAACCACCATTGCTAAACGTAACGAGCACGTCGTTTTCTCCGATATGCGTTTTTACATATTGAACTATTTCATCAATGCTTTGAAAGTTTTGCACCGTTCTGTGCTCGCTGTTCAGGTCCTGAACGAGTTTTTCTATTGAAAGCATTTGACCTGCCGGCGCCTTGTCCGGCCGATGAATCGGTGCCAGTAAAATCACATCTGCAACCTGCAGTGCCTCTGCCAGCTCTCTTTGAAAAATATTCCTTCGCATTGTAGCAGAACGGGGTTCAAAGAGTGCCCAGATAAGATGAGAAGGATACTTTTTTCGAAATCCCGAAAGGGTTTCCCGAATAGCGGTGGGATGATGACCAAAATCATCATATAGCTCTGCACGTTTAACCAATCCTTTAAATTCCAATCGTCTTTTAATTCCGGTAAAACAAGAAAGCGCCCTTAATATCTCATTACTCTTTATACCCTCATGATGCGAAACAGCAATGGCTGCCAAAATATTGCGGACATTGTGCTCCCCGCTTAAAACCGTTTCCACACATCCGCAAAAATCTCCCTTGTACAGTACATCAAAACGCATACCTTTAACGTCTATGGTGATATCTTCTGCCTTCCAAACCGCGTTTTGATCTTTTATTGCAAATGTGAGCACAGGACAAAAAGCCTTTTGACTTACCTCCACAACATTCTCAAAATCAGAACATATCGCTAAAAGTCCATTACGAGGTATCAAATTGACAAATCGCCTGAATGCCAATTTAATTTCATCCAATGAATTGTAAATGTCGGCATGGTCGAATTCTAAATGATTGATAATACCTATATCCGGCATATAGCGCAGAAATTTCGCCACTTTATCAAAATAAGCAGAATCATATTCATCTCCTTCTACAATAAAATACTCATCACCTCCTACCTGATAGCCACGATCAAAGTTTTTTGGAATACCACCAATTAAAAACCCGGGATTTCTGCCGGCCCTCTGAAAAATCCAGGCCAGCAGCGAACTCGTCGTCGTCTTACCATGAGTCCCGGTTACCACCAAAGAGCGGCGACCGCGAATAAAATACTCCCGTAATGCATCCGACAAAGAGATGTAAGGGATATGATGATCAAGAACATATTCAATTTCTTCATTACCCCGCGAAATCACGTTGCCGACCACAACCAGATCAGGAGCCGGCTGCAAGTTTTTTTGCGAAAATCCATCAAAAACATCAATATGATGTTCTGCCAAAAATGTACTCATCGGCGGATAAACATCAGAATCGGAACCATAGACTTTGTATCCACTCTCTTTTAACATTGCTGCCAGCGAAGCCATAGCGGTTCCGCAAATCGCCATAAAGTATATACATTTGGGCTGTTTGTTTGTTATAATCACTTTGCTCTTTCTCTCTAACGCGGAAATTGCGAATCTGAAATCGATTCAACACCATTCTCATCTATCCTGATGTTCTCGACCCGCCTTAAACTGTCCTCAAAGACGAGCTTCGTCCCATCGACTTGTAAATCCAAACCGGGAACATTTCCGATTTTCAAATAGTACACCTGACTCTGCCACTCTCTGCTGTCACCGGGTAAAAACATAACTTCTTCTGAAATCGTATCGTCATGAATAATTTTCATCCATGTGGATTCGCTTGCAACAATATTCAGGTTTAGCATTTTTGCTCTATCTATATCAGGTGATTGCTGAACCACCGAATCTGCGATTGCATCGCTTAAACGCGGTATTTCGATTTCCTGCACCTGTTTTGTTTTGGATTCCTCGCTCTGAGGCCAGAGGAAGAAAAGTAAAACAATCACTGCTAATGACATCGTCAGAAGCCAAAAAACACTTCGATCCAAAACGGTTTTGAGCTTACCAAAAACATCCGTAAAAGACACACCCTCCTGGTTGTGGTTAGACTGTGGACCTGCTGCCTCTTCTTCGCTCTCCTGTGCTATTAATATCTGAGCTTGTTCATATTCCAGAACCAACTTTTCACCATCCAGTTCCAAAGCTTCTGCAAAAGCTCTCAAAAATGCCTTTACATACAAAGAGGGCAAAAAGTCCAGTTCACCGGATTCCAGTTTTTTCAAAAACGCCATGGAAATTTTCGTCTGCCGGGAAATTTCTTCAAGCCGGATAGCTCTGGACTTGCGTGCCTCCGACAACTCGTTGCCGATTTTTTGGTGTATCTCTTCTCTTTTGTTATTGTTCATGATGATGCTTAAAATTGTCCAAAAGACGAGAGGATGTGAATTCTCTTAATGTTTTATAAAATTTTGCCAATGGAAACCCAACTACATTATAAAAACAGCCTTCTATTCTACTCACAAATACAGCACTCATGTCCTGAATACCATAAGCACCGGCTTTATCCATAGGACTCTTTGTTTCAATGTATCGTTTAATCTCAAAATCTTCCAGTGTCCTGAAATAGACTTTGGTCATTTCATAGTCACTAATTGCATTGCCGCTCGATGTATCGATCAACGAAAATCCCGTATACACACGGTGAACCTTTCCACTTAATGCTTTCAACATCGAGTAGGCCTCATGGCCATTTTTGGGCTTTCCCAAAATCGTTTTGTCGAGAACAACAATCGTATCCGCACCGATAACAATGCTGTTTTCTGCACCGGCAGCAACATCCCTGGCTTTATGCAGCGATAATAAGAGGACATGCTTTTGTGGATCTGATTCTGAAAATTGATCCTCGTCAACACGGCTGGGCTTTATGGTAAAAGGCAGACCGATCAAAGACAAAAGTTGCGCCCGGCGGGGCGAAGCAGATGCCAAAACAAAAGTATCAGGATGTATTCGGTCGAACAAGGTCATAAATTTAACGCTTTTCCTCACTGTCCAGCATAATCGTAACCGGTCCATTGTTGCAAATCTTTACCACCATATTGGCTCCAAACTTACCAGTCGTCAGGCGCAAGCCGCTTTCTTTGAGTTTTTCCACAACATAATTGTACAAAGGTTCAGATATCCCGGGCTTTGCAGCTTTAACGAAGCTTGGCCGCCTACCTTTTCGGCAATCTGCATATAAAGTAAATTGAGAAATCATCAAAAGATCGGCCCCAACATCCATCGCAGACAAATTGACCTTTCCTTCATTATCCTCAAAGATACGCAAATTGACTATTTTATCAGCTAAATAATCAGCAGCTTTCTTGTCATCGCCCTCTTTGATGCCGAGTAAAATCACCAGTCCCTGTTTAATAGCGGCGTATTCTTTTCCCTCAATAGACACGGAAGCAGATGAAACTCGCTGTAATAATGCTCTCATAATAAACTCTGAAAAATCAACCCATCCAAATAGCCAACAAGCCTGCCAGCATATCGGCCTTTAAAAGCACGGATAATCTGCCCAATTTTTGAGTATTCGGCTTTTTCCACAGGACAATTATAGTATAAATAATCACTGTATGTACTAAAAAGACAACCAGGATCAGATACCATCGACCGTAGATATCGAGAATATAGGGTACAAAAGTGGCTATCAATAGCACAAGAAAAATCGATATCGCCAAAATTCTGGAAATGCGAAAGCCGTATCTAACGGGAAGGGTATAAGCATGAAAGGCTCGATCACCCTTTGCATCTTCCATATCTTTGATGATTTCTCTGCCGAAATGCATTAAAAAGGCAAAACATGCCGGGATAATCCCATAAATCGCTTTGCCGACTGCAGCGCTACCATAAACAAATGCCAACCCGGTCATAACGCTGACCAGCATATTCCCCCATAAAACCGTTCTTTTGAAAAAAGCGCTGTAGGCATACAATAAAAATACGGATATTAAAGCCAGAGTTACGGTTGTCGCGTTGATCAGACAACTGGCTAAAAAACCCAACACAAAGCAAAAAAGAGCAAACCACCAAATTTGTTGGCGCGATACAAGTCCGCTCGGAATCGGTCTTTCGGGTTTATTTATTTTATCAATCTCAAAATCATAATAATCGTTGATGGCGTTTGCCGCTGCAGTTAAAAAAGCAGCGGAAAGACAAGCATAAAAAACAGGATTATAGGATCGTATCGAGTCCGTCATCATTGCTGCAACCAGTACGGAAAAAACCGCAATCAACATATTTACCGGTCGACTGGCCCGGTATAATCCCTTCACCGTTTTCAATGATTCTCTTTCTCGAATAGAAAAAAAATTTTTTTTTATTCAATTTTCAATATAATATGGATGTGAGCAAAATGCAAGAACTATTCCGCTGGAATGTCTGCAAGGGAATATGGGAATCTTTATTTTAACAAAAGCAGTCGGCGGAGTCTGGAGTATTGATTTGCCTTAAAAACAATAAAGTATATACCACTCGAAACAGCTTTGCCTTCCAGGTCTTCTCCCACCCATTTAACACAATGTCGACCTGCCGGCAGGGTGTCCTGGATAAGTATATCCACCGTCTGACCCATAATATTGACAATCTTTAGCACAACGCTGCTTTTTTCAGGTAACTGAAAATGAATCGATGTTTGACTGTTGAATGGATTGGGATAATTTTGTTCGAGATAATAACCCAAAGGCTGAATAATACCGATTTCTTCTATCCCGGCAACGGCTAAATTTTTACCTTCGCTGTCACGCAAATCAATTTGATTGATTTTTATAGGAGAGCCTTCCCCTTGTCGGAGTTTAAAATCAACACTTAATAATTGGTGGGGTTCCTTTTGCATGGTAGAGCTGTTTAATGATAAACTTGCAAAAGAAATATCCAACAAACCGGGGGTTTCAAAATCACTAAAAAACGCGTATTGATCGCTGGAATTGTTTCCGCTGCCGGCACATACTCTTTTTATCGATAAACTGGCGGGATTGTATTGCAAAACAATATGTCCCATGGA
>CAZSOP010000291.1:0-5760 GCA_964608385.1 uncultured Cytophagia bacterium | reverse complement strand
CCCTGATAAACGAGGGAGGAATGTTCAAACAGCCCGGACACTCTGTAAATTATCTGGCTTCCCATGATGATTATGCGCTCGGGGATTTTATCCGCATCGGAAGCGGTCAAATAGAGCCGGAAACCATTGTTACCGACATGACTTCTCATGTCAAACTGAATGCCGGGCAAATGCGGCTGAACAAACTGGCAGCACTTGTTCTGTTTACCAGCAGGGGCGCCTGTATGGTTACAGCCGGTCAGGAATATGCCCATAGCAAGGTGATCGCCCGCACGACAGCGCCGGATTATCGCATTGGCCGAATCGATAACAACAGCTATAATAAAGATAATCAAACGAACTGGATCAATTATGATTTCGTTGATCTCAACAACGAATTGGTTGAATATTATCGAAAACTGGTTCATATGCGAAAATTAAATCCAGTATTCTCTGCTTCATCGGCAAAACTTGAATTTATTGATCATCCCAATCCTTTTGCCCTGGGATATCATTACAGGCTAGGAAAAGATTCGCACCGCCCTGAGCTGCTGGTTTTTATCAATGGCGATAACAAGCATGCGGTTGAGTTTGAACTGCCTGCCGGCAAATGGAAAATTGTGATCAGCGAAATTGGTGAAACCATAACACGTTTCGTGGAAAATCGCATAAACCTTTCACCTTGTACCGGAATCGTGTTGGAATAAATTTTTCTTGTTTGCCGGGATGTGTTTTTGTATTTTTACTTTTTTAAGGGTAACAGCATGCAAAAAAATATCTCAGCGCTTGACCTGGCGATTAAACTGGTACAGATCAATTCCGTTACTCCCTCTCAAAAGATCGACGCACAAACACCGGGGGAGCAGAATATGGCGCAATTTCTATATGATTATTTAACACCACAAAATTTTCAATGTGAACTGATTCCGGTTAAAGACAATCGCCCCAATTTTATTGCCAGACACGATAGTTATGATCCGGATTTACCGACTCTGGCGTTTGAAGCCCATCTGGATACGGTGGATGTCGAAAATATGTTGATAGAACCGTTCGCCGCCGATATTCGGGATAACCGCCTTTATGGCAGGGGGGCTTGTGATACGAAAGGCACTATGGCTGTAATGATTACAGCCATGTTGGAATGGTATCGCAAACAGCCCCACACGTTTAATCTCATTTTCATCGGCACCATGGGGGAAGAACTCGGGACCATCGGCGCCAAAGCTCTGATCAAAACAAAACCCGACCTGCAAATGGTTTTGGTTGGCGAACCAACCCATTGTGTTCCGGTCGTTGTGCATAATGGATTATGGCGTTTTAAACTCTTGACCCACGGACGGGCCTGTCATAGTTCAACACCGCGTGAAGGAGAAAATGCCATTGAAAAAATTCGTCCCATATTCAATTATTTGTTAACCGATTTTAAACCGCTTTTTGAGAAAATCAGGGGCAACACCTTTTCCATTACACAATTTCAGGGTGGCATGACGATGAATATTATCCCGGATTGCTGCTCGCTTACCATTGATGCCAGATATGGTCCGGAAACAGATCTGAACGCCTTGAAGAAATCACTATTTGAACAGCTCGAGCAAATCGATAACTATCACTATGAAGAAATTCAAAGTGAACCTGCTTTCAGGTCAGAAGGTGCTCTTCTCTATCTGCTGGACAAAGCACTTTATGATCTGGGGATTGAATCCGTTCATGGCCGGGAGCCATGGTTTTCCGATGCGGCGCATTTTAGCCAGGCTAATTATGACTGTGTGGTGTGGGGAGCCGGGTCGATTCAACAAGCGCATACGAGAGATGAATATGTTTCGATAAAACAATTGCATAAAGCCCTTCAGGTTTTAAACAGAATGTTAATCCATTGCAAAGAGTATTTTTATGATAAATAAAAAACCGCTTGGCTCGGTTTTAATCAAACCAGCCGGTCCAGATTGTAATCTCAGCTGTGATTACTGTTTCTATCTGCAGAAAAGTGAGTTGTTTGAGCAATCCGGTCACCGGATGTCCGACGATATTCTTAAAGAGACTGTTCGCCAGATTATGCAATCCGGTGCTGATCAGGTCTCTTTTGGATGGCAGGGTGGAGAGCCAACCCTGATGGGCCTTGACTTTTTTGAACGCGTCATCCAATATCAGCAAAGATTCGGACGGCCGCATCAGGTAGTCGGCAATGGATTGCAAACAAATGGCATCGTAATCGATGCAAAGTGGGCTGACTTTTTACAGCAAAACCAGTTTTTGGTTGGACTGTCGCTGGATGGCTCTGCTCATATACACGACCGATATCGAAAAACAAAGAGCGGTAAATCCACATGGGAGCGGGTTGTAAAAGCCCGGGATATCATGTTGGAAAAAAATGTACAGGTCAACGCGCTGGTCGTGGTTAATGATTATTCGGGTCAATATCCTGAAGAAATCTACCAGTATCATAAGGAAAACGGATTGTCATTCATGCAGTTCATACCCTGCGTGGAGCCGCATCCTCTGGGTAAGGAGACTGCAGCACCATTTTCGTTAGATGGAGAGACGTTTGGTCGTTTTTTATGCCGGGTTTTTGATCTTTGGATAGAGGATTTTCGTTACGGTCAGCCCACAACATCGGTGAGGTTTTTCGATTCGGTGTTTTATACCTATGTGGACATGCAACCACCGGAGTGTACCCTGTTGGAAGAGTGCGGTGTTTATGTTGTGGTTGAACACAACGGCAATGTTTATTCCTGTGACTTTTTTGTTGACCCCGACTGGTACCTCGGAAATGTTATGCAAGATCAGCTCATAGAGCTTCTCAACTCTCCACGGCAGCTTCAATTCGGCCGGGTGAAATCGGCTTTGCCGTCAGAGTGTACATCCTGTAAATGGTTATCGTACTGCAGAGGCGGATGTCCCAAAGATCGCAGCAGCGATTTGCGTGACAAGGGGTCGAATCATTTTTGTAAAGCTTATAAACTGTTTTTCGAACATGCCGATGAGAAATTAAAACAACTTGCCTACAAATGGAAGCTCGAGCACGGTATGATAAAACCGCAACAACAGGATAAAGTGGGAAGAAATGATCCTTGCCCCTGTAACAGCGGACGCAAATACAAAAACTGTTGCGGTGCCATTTGAAAGGTGGAAAAACTTTTTTTTCTGCTTGACCTTTTTTGCAAAGGTGTGTATTATTAAATACCAATTTGGTTTATATACTCTTATGAGGGGGCCATGGAAACCCTTTCGAAAAACGAATTAAAAAAACTGATACAGTCGGTTTTTCCTCCGCTCGCATCGGATAAACAGTTATATATTCTCGTTGATTTGCCGAAAAGCAAGCGAGAGGAGGTTGCCGCCTGGAACCGTCGTAGAAACATTGCTTTTGACTGGTACGGGACGTTGACAGGAATGCAGACAGCGTTGGGTATGAAGCCTCATCTGGTTGCCTATATCAATGTCGGCTCGAACAATGCAGATTTACCCGAAAATGGCTATATCATCGAGGAGGCGGTTCCGGAAAACGCCGAAAGTTTGGTTTCTCAGCGCCAATCACAGTCCTTTTCTCGGATATTCACAAATGCCGATATTGTGATAGCGCTTACCCAGTTTTCGGCAACGGCCCCTCTCAAATTGGCGGCAAAAGTGTACGATTTCAGAGCGGCAACCATGCCCGGATTTTCTGAAAAAATGATTCCGGCCCTGCGAATTGACTATAACCTGGTGAATGAACGCGTCAATAGATTAAAAAACATGTTAGACGATGCTAAAGGGGCCCGCGTTCATTTCATCGTCGATAAAGACAAATCATATGAAATGTATTTTGACCTTCGCTATCGCAGTGCTCATGCCAGTGGCGGCCGGTTTCCCTCGCGGGGGACGGCCGGCAATCTTCCCAGTGGAGAGGCCTATATCGTTCCCTATGAAGGCGAAAGAGACGCTGAGAGTCTGACTGCTGGAACGCTGCCGGTTCAGTTTAATAATGACCTTGTTTTTTATCATATCGAACAAAATCGTGCCAGAGCTGTTTCCGGTAACAATAAAAGAGCGATCAGCGAAGAGCTTTTGCTGAACAACGAACCTGCTTATGGCAATATGGCTGAGCTGGGATTCGGTATTCTTTATGATTTCGGGCTCAAGGCAATCGGTGAAGTATTGCTGGATGAAAAACTCGGATTTCATATTGCATTTGGCCGCAGCGATCATTTTGATGGCTATGTCGGCCCGCAACAGTTTTCTTCGCCGGAAAATGTTGTTCATATTGACCGCATTTATCTTCATGATATACAACCCCGAATAACGGTTGCCGCCGTTGAATTGGAGATTGATAAAAAGTTAACATTATTAATCGATAACGGCCGGTATACTGTATTTTGATCCAACAAGGGCCATTTATGCCGGCCGACAGCCCATCCAATAAATTTTTCTTGATTTTTTAATGTTTTTATGCTATACTATAACAATAATGAATAGACGATGTTCTTTGTAGGATGGTTATTACATTGCGAAACGTAAAAAAAAGCAATTGTTTATTTTGTCTATGGTATGACGATAACACGTGTATGAAAAAATAAAGTGCATCCTTTTGGGTGCACTTTTTTTTTTTTGTCGGAAATGAATTTAATCTACGGAAAGGAGTGTAAAAGTTGAGAGAGGTACTGCTAACTCTCAAGGAATTGCAATACGTCGATAACGAGCTTCAAACTCTTGAGCAGAAGAAGGGGGATTTGCCGAACAGGGTTAATGCTTTAAAATCGGAAATGGAATCCTTGCAACAACAGCTTGATGAAAAAGCCGAAAAAAACCGGGAAGAATCGTCTCTGCGGTCGCGCCAGGAAAATGAGCTGGAATTGCTGCGTCAACAATTAAAGAAATATCAAAAGCAGCTATACCAGGTGAAAACAAATAAAGAATATGATGCCATTACTCTGGAGATTGAGGAGACAGAATCCGCGATTGAGCGTCTGGAGTTTAACAATTTAGAGCTCGAAGAAAGTATTGAAAAGCGAAATCAGGAGATTCAGGAGCTGGAAGCTTCTTTGAATGCGCTTGAAACAGAATTGGAACAATCAAAAGATAGCCTGGAAAAAGTTATGGCCAGAACCCGCGATCAGGAAAAGGTCTTGCGCGACAAAAAGGAATCGACTCAGACGAAATTAACCAAACCTCTTTTGAGTACTTATGAACGGATAAGAAATGGTCGTGGTGGTTCTGCAGTTGCTTTTTTAATCAACGGTGCATGTAGTGCATGTTCATCACGTGTTCCTCCCCAACGGGGAGTGGAAATTCGAATGATGAACAAATTGTTTTTATGTGAAACATGCGGACGTATACTAATATATGATTCGGAAAAGGAATAACGAAGCAAAGCAGGTCAGACAGTCGCGTGTGATATCCGATATCACATGAGGAAAGTCCGAACTCCGCAGGGCAGGGTGGTCCGTAACACGGACGCGTTGTGAGGCGCGGAAAGTGCCACAGAGAACAGACATTCCGTCATTGGCGGATTAAGGTGAAACGGCGAGGTAAGAGCTCACCGCCTCAATGGTGACATTGAGGGCACGGTAAACCCCACCCGGAGCAAGACCAAATATAAGGGGAAAGGCGGCCCGTCTTGTTTGACCCTTGGGTAGGTCGCATGAGCCTGATGGTAACATCAGACCCAGATAAATGACTGTCGGTTCGCCTGTCGGCGAATTACAGAATTCGGCTTATCGATCTGCTTTGTGAATTTTTTGGTTCTTCCGAATGAGTACTTTTTTTACCGCTGAGAAAACGCCAAGAAACGCCGAGAAAAAATGG
>CAZSOP010000290.1:0-5790 GCA_964608385.1 uncultured Cytophagia bacterium | reverse complement strand
CGCTCTTGGCGAGCTTGGCGGTTTTGGGTACGCATTAACCGGATGATCCTTATTTCTATTTTGGCACAAAGCTTGCAATGTTAAAGGGTGAAATAAGACAATTACCCTTGAAAGGAGGTTGTAATCATGTTGATCAGAACCTATTCGCCCTGGAGTGTAATGGACCGTATACAGAGAGAGATGAATCAGTTGTTTGATGATTCTTACCGGTCGGATAGATTTCGCTATCCTGCTGTCAATATGTGGACCAATGACAGTTCTGCTATTGTTACGGCAGAGCTTCCCGGATTCAGCAGCAATGATATCGATATTTCTATTCTGGACAAAACGGTTACGCTTAAGGGCAAACGCGAGATCGACGGGGAAAAGGCGACCTGGCATCGTCAGGAGCGTATGAGCGGTGATTTTGAGCGTTCGTTTGAGCTGCCGTTTCCCGTTGAGGCGGATAAAGTAAAGGCGAGTTTTGATAATGGTATTTTAAACATAACCCTTCCTCGCGCCGAAGCGGATAAGCCGCGAAAAATTGAAATCAAAAGTGCATAATTATTGAGGAGGTGTAAAAAAATGGCTGACAAACAGACGAATATAGAGAAAACACAGAGCGATCAGCTCCAAACCACTGAACGATCCCGGTCGCAAAATATGTTTGTACCGCCGGTAGATATCTATGAAACCGATAACGAGGTGGTTTTGATCGCAGATATGCCGGGGGTTGAACAGAACAACGTCGACATTACCCTTGAAAATGACGTACTGACCATCGAGGGTAGTGTAGAGAGCAAAACACCGGAAGGGTATGAGCTTGTTTGGTCCGAATATGGTACCGGTGATTATTTCAGATCATTTAACTTGTCCGATAATATCGATCAGAGTAAAGTCGATGCCAAGGTTACGGACGGCGTTTTAAAAGTCATTTTTGCCAAGGCCGAACCGGCCAAACCCAAAAAGATCAAGGTTAACGTGGGATGACTCTAAAAAGGAAAGGAGGGATGAGTTATGCCCATACGTGATTTGATTCCTACGATGCGTGGACGTAAAGAGGGTTCTTTAAGCTCTGAAGAGTGGGCGAGTCCGTTTCAGCGCTTGCAGCGAGAGATGAATCAGTTATTCGATGATTTTTTCAGAGGTAGTTCAGTAACGCCCTTTAGCGAACGCTGTGAAGGATTTTCACCGTGTCTGGATATAAAAGAAACGGACAAGGAGTTCATCCTGGAAGCGGAGCTTCCCGGTCTGGAGGAAAAAGATATAGATATTCAGCTTGCCCAGGACCGATTGATTATCTCCGGTGAGAAGAAGCAGGAAAAAGAAGAAAAGAAGGACAATTATCACCGGGTTGAGCGTCATTTCGGCCGTTTTCGACGGGAGATTCCGCTAACCGAAGAAGTCGATATGGAAAAGGTATCAGCAGAGTTTAAAAAGGGTGTGCTTTTTGTCAAGTTACCCAAAACCGGAAGAGTTTTGGAAAACAGGAAACATATTGAAATAAAATCCGCTTAATGCAAGCGCTTGATGAAAAAAAAGGCGGCAATTTGCCGCCTTTTTTTATTGCCGGGTAATTGATTTCCCCTTTAACTCGGCTCACATCCGAGCTGCCGGGAGTATTTTATCTCTAAACGGTTTTGACATCCTCTTTGGTAGCTTTTTCCACGTCATCTTCTTTAAAGAGGAGGGCAAAGAGAATGGAGACAAGCAGCGCGAATATTGCCGGTACCCACCAGATGCTGGTCCAGTTTTTCACCCCTGAGGATGTCAAGTAATCGACAATCTGACCTGATATGACCGATCCCAGTCCAATACCGACGCCATAGGTTACCAGCGAGATAAATCCCTGCGCCTGCGCCCGGATTTCTGTTCCCGCTTTTTTATCGACATAGATCATGCCGGTAACAAAGAAAAAATCGTAACAGATGCCGTGTAGCAAAATGCCGAGATAGAGCATCCAGATCGATGCGCCGAGGTCGCCGTGCGCAAACAGGATATAGCGCAGCACCCAGCTCAGCATACCTACGAGCAGCATTCTTTTAACGCCCAGGCGTACAAAAAACCAGGGCATCAGCAACATAAAGATCACTTCCGACATTTGTCCCATGCTCTGCTTTCCGGCTGTTCCTTTCATTCCAAGCTCGTTGAGAAACATGTTGGTAAAATTATAATAAAAGGCGAGCGGGATACAGATCATCAGCGACGCGAGTACGAATATTAAAAAGTTTTTGTTTTTTAAAAGCCGGAGTGCTTTAACGCCCAGGACATCTCCGATGGTGATATCCTGGCCGATGTTTTTCGGAGGGGTATCCGGCAATGAAAAGCAATATATGCCGAGGATCAGGGAGGCGATGGCTCCCATTTTCAATGGAATTGCGCTGGCTTCGACATTGGTGTAAAATCTGGCCAGAACCAGGCTGATGGCCAGTCCGGCAATGATCCAGCCGATGGTTCCCCAGACGCGTACGCGCGGAAACTGGGCGTCCGGATTTTCCATTTGTTCAAAGGATACTGCATTTGCCAGTGCAATGGTCGGCATATAGAGGAGGTTATAAATCATTAGTCCGAAAATGAGCGAGCCGGCAGTAACGATATCGGCCACAAAAAAGAGCACCACGCCGCCAAGCAAATGCAAAACCGCCATCACTTTTTGGGATGAAAAGTAGCGGTCAGCAATCATACCGACAAAAAAGGGTGAGATGATGGCAGCAATGTTATTCATGAGATAGGTATAACCAACCATGGCACCGCTAAAGTTGAGTGAATTGAGATAGGTGCCCAGAGTGACGAACCAGGATCCCCAGATAAAAAACTCGAGGAACATCATGACGCTGAGTTGAGTATAGATTTTCTTTTTCACGATCGCCTCCTTTTTTAAACGGAACTTTTTTTCCATCAAAGCGGGGATGATGAGGCCTGAATCACTCCCACCTGATTACATACTTTTATTGTCTGAATATAGAAATTCACATTAAATAAAAAAAGCCTTAATTTTAATTGATTTTTTTTAGCTTTTATGGTTAAAATTCATTAATCTCAAGATGTAAGCAATGATACCGAGGCATTACATGTGAAGTGGCGAACGCCGGCAAAGATTGAAGGAGAGGGACAGGGACGCGGCAACAGCGGTATCTTTTTGCAAAGCCACTATGAACTGCAGGTTCTCGACTCTTATGAAAACCGCACCTATTCCAACGGACAGGCCGGCAGCATTTATAAACAACACATTCCCCTGGTTAATGCATGCTAGATGAATTCATACACACCAAGGTAGGGTTGCTTTTAGGATAAAATCGTCCTTATGACTATTTTTAAACAAATAAAACCATCCTTTGATTTTACCCCGGAAATCCGCTTGTTGCTGGCGTCTGCACATAGCCGATTGAGCGATAGTCAACGTCAAGAAATATCGTCGCTTCTCAATGAAAAAATTCATTGGGAGGCTCTGATTCGGCTGGCCCGTCATCAGGGTATTTTTCCGCTCGTCTATAAAAATATCAATTCTATAGATTCTTCTGTTTGGCCCCTGTCGCGCGCCAAAGAACTCAAGTTGCAATTCTATACTTACGTCTATACCTCTACCATTTTGTTCAAAGCGCATCTGGAATTGATTCAGCTTTTGCAGAAAGAATCAATAAGAGCAATACCGTACAAAGGGCCTGTTTTCACCCAACAGTTCTATGGCGATCCGGTTTACCGGCAGTATTGCGATCTGGATATTCTGGTATTAAAGGATGATTTTTTAAAGGCTCATGAAATTTTGCTAGAGTATGGTTTTGTGCTGATGACCAAGCCGAACGAGGAACTATCTCACAGTTTTAAATATGATGTTCACTGGTCATATTATCATGGCGAAAAAAAATACAGGGTTGAATTGCACTGGGATTTGGTCAAACAAAAACGTCTAAAACACGCTTTTCGCCTTGAAGAGCACTGGAATAATCTTCAAGAGGTTGAATTAAATGGAATCAAGTTTAAAAACTTTGATTGTACGCATCTGCTTCTGTTCAGTTGTATGCACAGCGCCAAGCATGCTTTTGCGTCGTTAAAATGGATTTGCGATATCTCCGAGGTTGTTAAAGACCTCGAGTCAGAGCAATGGTCGCAGATAATCGAATTATCGAAACGCTATCATATTTACCGGATTTTACAGACCGGTCTGGCTCTCGCTTTTGATTTATTGCAGGCAGCGGTGCCGCATGATGTGATCGAAAAATGCCATACGCGACCGGTTTATATTCTCGAAAAGATGGTATTCCGGAATATTTTTCAGCGGTCTTTACAGCGATTGGTTTTGACTGATAACCTGATGAATTATCTCTTTATCATTATCTCCCGGGAGCGGTTAAAGGACAAGCTGATTGCGGAATTCTTCTTACCGAACGAACGCGACCGAAACGTTATCCCATTGCCCGAAGCGTTGCATTTTCTCTATTTTTTTGTACGAATAGGGCGCCTGACAAAAGTCTATGCGAAATATTTATATTCATTGCTCTTTAAACGGTCAACGTCCGGAACCGGTCGTTCCGGACATTAACACAGTTGGTTGTTACGCTGGATTGAACCGATGTAGAGATCATGCAAGCGCGAGGTAAAGAAAAAACAGCAATGCTGTCTGGAACCGGGCCAAAATATTGTGTAAAGCCCTCAAAAAAATTCCCTAAAATTCAACCTGTTCCATCTCGGCATTTTCTTTGAGGCTGTCGATATAGTCCTGATAGACCTCTTTTTCCTTGGCTTGTTTGAGCTTGGCCTGCAGCTGGGTTCGAACCTCGTCAAGGGGACGCTCTTCTTTTTCGCGATCAATGACTTTGATGATATGATAGCCATATTGGGTTTCTACGAGGTCGCTGATCGATCCAATCGGAAGAGTAAAGGCTGCTTCTTCGAAAGGTTTAACCATGCGCCCGCGACCAAACTTTTCATACAGGCCGCCCTTTTCTTTTGAACCGGGATCATCTGAATATTCTTTGGCCAGTTCGGCAAAGTCAGTACCTTCCCGTGCTTTTTCGAGTACCTCTTGTGCCTGATCTTTGATTGCCTGTTGGGCGGAATCGCTTTTTCCCATGGTATTGAAAAGAATGTGGCGAACCGTAGCGGTTTTATCCGCCTGGTATGCTTGTTGTATGTCCGCTTCTGTGATCTCTGCTTTTTCGTCCAGCTTTGTCTCCAGAAATTGATTGATGATCAATCCCCTGCGGATGTCATTGCGTACAAAGTTTTCATTCAGGCCATTCTGATTTAACCATTGTTGAAAACCATCTTCCTCTCCGCCACGGTTGAACTGCATCTGAATTACGCTGTCGACCTCTGCCTGGGTGACGGTAAAGTCTGCTTTTTCGGCTTTAGCCATAATCAATTTCCGTTCCGCCAGTAAAGATGCATTTTGTCTGATGATCTGTTCCAGACGGCCGGCATCGAGATTTTCAAACTGATTAATGCGATTTCCCATGGACGAATAGATTGCCTGTATAACTTCACCCGTGGAGACGGTAAAATTATCTGCTTTGATGAGTGGATTGTTCTCGTCCGGGTCCAGATAGGGTAATTTTTCCGATAATTGTTGGGCAAAATTGTAACCCGGAGTATCCGGTAATAATTTAACACCCGATTTATCCTGACCACCGCATGCGAATAAAAGTCCGATAATGACAATGAATAGTGATTTACGTAACATAAAAATCCTCCTTAAATTTATGTAAGATAACAAAAAATAATAAAAGATGCCAGTAAGAAATAGTATTATTGCTATTCTGCGTGAAATTTTTACTCTTAGCTCATAGCGTTATCCTCTTGGCGGAATAAAAG
>CAZSOP010000289.1:0-5815 GCA_964608385.1 uncultured Cytophagia bacterium | reverse complement strand
AATACCTTTCATTGCCACGAGCTTTAGCTCGTGGGTTTGTTGAACCTAACAATTTTAGCGGGCTTGAGCCCGCAGAGGATCCACGACATGAATCGGGCTGGAATGGAGAAAGATGAGAACGTGGGAAAGTGGGAACGGCACGTGTCTTTAGGCCGTGCTTTTCAACACAAGGGATGGTTTTAAATTCACCTTTGAAATAAATTCAACTCGTTCCAACGCTCCGCCTTGGAACGCGAAATACCTTTCATTGCCACGAGCTTTAGCTCGTGGATTTGTTGAACCTAACAATTTTAGCGGGCTTGAGCCCGCTGTCGCACACTGTCTGCGCTGAAACAAGAAAATATTGACATTATAAAAGGGGATTGGCTATGGCATCCTATCTGATTACCGGGGGAGGCGGATTCATCGGTTCCAATATCGTCGAGACGCTGCTCAAAAGCGGCGCCCGTGTCCGCATCCTGGACAATTTTTCCACCGGCAAGCGCGACAATATTCTGCCCTTTAAGGATCGCATCGAAATCGTCGAAGGCGATGTGCGCAGCTTTCACATCGTTCGCGACGCGGTTGACGGCATCGACTATGTTCTGCATCAGGCGGCTCTGCCATCGGTGCCGCGTTCGATCAAAGATCCCATCACCACCGATGAAGTCAATGTTACCGGGACGCTCAATATTCTTCAGGCCGCCCGCGATGCCGGTGTCAGGCGGCTGGTCTTTGCCTCCTCTTCTTCGGTCTATGGCGACCTTGAAGTTCTTCCGAAAACCGAAGAGATGCTGCCCAAACCGCTTTCGCCCTATGCCGTCTCCAAACTGGCGGGCGAGAAATACTGCGGCGTCTTTACCCAAATCTACGGACTGGAAACCGTGGCGTTGCGCTACTTTAATGTCTTTGGCCCGCGCCAGGATCCGACATCGGAATATTCCGCCGTCATTCCCAAATTCGTCAATGCCATGCTGCGCGGCGAATCACCCCTCATCTACGGCAACGGCACCCAGTCCCGTGATTTTACCTTTGTCGAAAATGTGGTGCAGGCCAATCTTCTCGCCTGCAAAATTAAAAATTTTCCGGTATCCGGTCAGGTCTTTAATATTGCCTGCGGCAAAGCCGTTACCCTTAATGATCTGGTCGATACCATCAATCAGGTTCTCGCAACCAACATAAAACCCGAATACACGGACAAGCGTCCCGGCGAGGTTCTGCACTCTCTGGCCAATGTCGGTAAAGCCAACCAGTTTCTCGATTATGAGGTCAAGGTTGATTTCAAGCAAGGCATCAAACGGGTGATCGACAGTTTGAAGAAAAAATGAAAGTGAGATCGAAAACAGAAACAGGAACATGCTTATGGAACGAATCAACATTCAACGCATCCTCGATATCGCCAAACTGGCCGGTGACGAGATTTTGCAGATTTATCATCATGCCGGCGATTTTGATGTGCAACGTAAATCGGACAATTCGCCGCTGACCAAAGCCGATCGCGCCTCACACAATCTAATTAAAGCTCAGCTCAAAAAAGCCTTTCCCGCTATCCCCCTGCTTTCCGAAGAAGGCAAATCCATTGACTGGAACGAACGCCGGGACTGGCAGCAATACTGGCTCGTCGATCCGCTCGACGGCACCAGGGAATTTATTAAAAAAAACGGCGAGTTTACCGTCAATATCGCTTTGATTCGCGGGAAACAACCGGTGATGGGCGTGGTCTATGTGCCGGTGACCGACACGTTTTATTACGGCGACGAAAATGGCGCTTTTAAACAAAAGGACGTACAGCCGCCGGAAAAGCTCAATGTCGAGCCGCCTGCCACCGATGGTCTTGTCGCCGCGCAGAGCCGTTCACATCCGGCAGAAGAAGAACAGAACTTTTACCGCCGTTTTAACATCAGAGATATCCTGAAGGTCGGCAGCTCGCTCAAACTCTGTATGGTCGCCGAAGGCAAAGCGCATATCTATTATCGCTATAACCCCACCTGGGAATGGGATACCGCAGCCGGACAGGCTGTGGTCGAAGCCGCCGGCGGCTATGTTTACAGCAACGGCGGCCGCATGCGCTACAACAAGGAAAATTTGCTCAATCACTCTTTTCTGATCAGTTCCTTTGAAACCGACATGCCGGAGACCTCCCATAGCCAGTAACACAAACAGGGCGGCTAGACATAAAATGACTCGAATTGACGGAAATCATCTTAACCGCATCTATTAATTGGGAAGATAAAAAACTATGAATCTGAAAGAGAAAATTAAAAGCAAAAGCGCCGTGGTCGGTGTCGTCGGTCTGGGATATGTCGGATTACCGCTCCTGATCGAATTCGCCCGCAAGAGCGTCAAAACCATCGGCTTTGATATCGACCGCTCCAAAGTGGATTTGCTCAGCCAGGGAAAAAGCTATATCAAACATATCCGTTCCGAACGAATCGACGATATTGTTACCAAAGGTATGGCGGAATTTACCACCGATTTCAGTCACAGCAGCGATGCCGATGTTCTGCTGCTGGCATTGCCGACGCCGCTTGACGAACACCGCGAACCCGATCTCTCCTATATTATCGATACCGCTGAAACTCTGAAAAATTATCTACGCCCCGGCCAGATGGTGATCCTCGAAAGCAGCACCTGGCCCGGAACCACCAACGAAGTACTCGCCCCCATCCTCGAAGAATCGGGACTGACCAGCGGCAAGGATTTCCATGTCGCCTTTTCGCCGGAACGCGAAGACCCCAACAATCCCAAATACACCATCGATAATATTCCCAAGGTGGTGGGAGCCGACGAACCTTACGGACGCGAATGCGCCATTGCGCTGTATGACATCATCACCCGGCCAGTGCCGGTCAGCAGCACCCGTGTCGCCGAATCAGCAAAATTGCTGGAAAATATCTTTCGCAGCGTCAATATCGCCCTGGTCAACGAAATGAAAACCATTCTCGACCGCATGGGCATCGACGTCTGGGAAGTCATCGAGGCGGCATCGACAAAGCCGTTCGGCTATATGCCCTTTTTTCCGGGCCCCGGACTCGGCGGCCACTGTATCCCCATCGATCCATTCTATCTCACCTGGAAGGCACACGAATATGACATGCCGACGCGATTTATCGAACTGGCCGGCGAAATCAATTCCAATATGCCCTACTGGGTCGTCACCCGGGTCATGGATGCCCTTAACGATCATGAAAAGAGCGTCAACGGCGCCAAAATACTGCTGCTCGGTATGGCCTATAAAAAAGATATCGACGATATGCGCGAAACGCCGGGACTCAAATTGCTGGAGGTGCTGTGCCAAAAGGGGGCAGAGGTCGATTATTACGATCCCTATATTCCCAGGCTGCCGGAAACGCGCAAGTACGATATCGACCTGAGCAGTATCGAGCTCAGCCCAAACGCCGTCAGCGGGTACGATGCCATCATCGTCGTCACCGACCACACCAATGTAGACTATGACATGATCCTCAAAAACGCCAAACTCATCATCGACACCCGCAATGTCTACAAGGATCACAATGATAAAAAGATCGTCAAGGCGTGAGAACGTGAGAACGTGAGAACGTGAGAACGTGAGAACGTGAGAACGTGAGAACGTAAAAACGTAAGAACATGAGAAAGGGTACAGCTCGTGTGGCACGTGCCTTTAGGCCGTGCCTCTCAATACAACGGATAATTTCAAATTCACCAAACTCGTTCCAACGCTCTCAGGCTGTGTGAAAACAAAAAATTTGATATCAGGGGGGCAGGTAAGAAAGATAATCAACCGCGAAGGTCGCCAAGAACATGAAAGAATAAATTAAATAAAAATAACCAATTAAAACATTCGTCTTCGCGATCTTTGCGGTTTATTTCTCGTCAAATAAAACACCAGTGATAAAAATGACCCCTTTTTCACACACTCTAAGAGCGTTGGAACGAGATAATAACCCAATGATATCAAAATCTGTGCAAAAATATTTACCATTATTTTGGATTTAGGCCCGGCTAAAACCGCAGAGAACGCTGAGAAACGCTGAGAAAGAATCAAACATCCTGTTGATTGGCCATTGGTTGTTTTTGATGGCTATTTCAGTCAATCTGTAAAATATTTAGAAGAATCTCTGCCATCAAAAATTATATCTTTCATTTCTCTACTCTTTCCTCTGCGCCCCTCCGAGTCCTCGGCGGTTTTTAATCATTTAGAAACCTAAAAATAGTACTATTGATACTTTTGACACAGCCCTATGCCGTCCGGACGCTCTGCGTCCAATCACCGGTCAAGCATAAAGCACCGCTGACAATATGAAATCATTTTTATCTATGAACAAAACGATCATTTATAAACTCATTTTGCCCTTTTTGACCCTGCTCTCCATTCCGGTCATCTACCGGCTGACGCTGGCGCCGGATGTGTTGATGGGGGACGGCGGCCGATTTCAGATTCTTGCCGGGGTCGGCGGTATCGCGCATCCGCCGGGCTATGCGCTCTATACGCTCGCGGTTTATGCTTTTACGCGTGTCTGTTTTGCCCAACCCGCCTTTTGCGCCAATCTCTTTTCCGCTGTCGCCGCCCTGGCATCGCTGACGATGCTCTATGGTATACTCGGACGGCTGAATATTCATTATACCATCCGCATCATCGCTCTGCTGACGCTGGCTTTTTCCGCCCTGTTCTGGCTCTTGAGCATACGCGCAGAGGTTTATACCTTTTATCTTTTTTTCGTCGCCGCAGCGCTTTATCTGTCGTTGATCGCTCTTGATCGCTTTTCGGTTGCCGCTGCTTCTGTAGCACTCTTCTTCTGGAGCGTGGCGGTCAGCGGCCGCCCGCTATTCCTGCCGGTTGTCGTGGTTTTTATTCTCATCCTCTGGCATCAGCGGCGTTACTTTCAAAAACGTTACCTCTTTCTGCTCGGCGGTATCCTCTTTTTGCTGCCCATGGCCTTAAAAATTTTCTATCTCGGCGTTGTCGATTTTTACAGTTTCGGCTATAACTATATCGAACAGTACAACGCCGAATTTGCCATACTGCCGAAAGCCGACAGCCTGAACCACCTGTTGCAGCGCATGAGCTGGCTGGTCTCGGGATCACAATTCCAGTCCAGAATTTATATCGATGCCGCCAATATCAAAGCGGCAATTACCGAGCTGGCGCGGCTCTTCTTTAAAACCAATCTGACCATCCTTGCCCTGCCATTGGCAGCGGCCGGCGGCCGGCGACTGTATAAACTCAATCCCCGGTTTTTTATGTTGCTGGCCCTGACCCTCGGCTGTAACTTGCTCTATTTTTTCATGACCCATGCCGGTGACCGCATCACTTTTCTCCTGCCCACCTTGCTGGTGCTGAGCATTGCCTTTGCCGCCGGGGTGCAAGGCGTTCGGGAATGGAAGCACAACGCGGTGGCCGCGTTTGCCGTGATACCGCTGTTTCTGCTTTTGCACAACTATGCCAATACAGACCGCTCTAACCTGACGCTTTACCGCAATTTTGTCGTTGATTTTGGCCGGCAGGCGCCGACGCATGCATCGCTCTTTTGTCCCTGGCCGGTTTCAACCGCGCTGATTTATGCCCAGCTGATCGAGAATTGCCGCTCTGATGTGCGCATTATTCCCATTCATGAAAGCGAAATCGAACCCTATATGAAGCGATATGATTTTCAGGCACCGTTTTACAAACTTGCGGTGGATGACAAGCTGAACAGCTCCTTTACGCGGCTGAAAAACGCCGGCGGGTACAACAGGTAAGCAAAAAAGAGGGAAATCGTTCCGGATATAAAAAAAGCCTCGCCGCTGCATAATATTTTACATATTTATTTGGTTAAATGAATACAAAAACAAACAGCCGGGGAGGCTATTGGCT
>CAZSOP010000288.1:0-5824 GCA_964608385.1 uncultured Cytophagia bacterium | reverse complement strand
TGGCAAGCGTATCCTGGATGAGCTGTTTTTCCATTTCCGAAACCGATTTTTCCGGCGAGTCCTCCCGGGAAGAATTTTCAATATCTTCAATATAGTCAGTCGATGTGATTTCTGGCAATGCATTGAAACGATAGGGCGGCCGTTCTCTGGATAACAACAAATCACGCAGTTGTGCGATTTCACCCTTTATCTCGAGCAAAACGCGGAGTAAAAACTCCCGTTCGATTTCTTCTTTGGGTTTATCGACCAGAACGGGAAGGTTTTTATTATCCTCGCTTGCCGAATGCATATACCTGCGCAGTGTGCTTTCGCTGATCTCATTACCGCGTTCCAGCACGATAATTTTTTCAACCAAATTTTTTAGTTCACGAATGTTGCCGGGCCAGCTATAATCCCCAAACAGCGATAAAGCGTCTTCCTTGAATCCCTTAAAGTCGATATGATTTTCTCTGCAAAAGTCTGCGGCAAATTTTTTCACCAACAGAGGAATATCCTCTTTGCGCTGCCGCAGTGCCGGTACATGTATATGCATGGCATTGAGGCGAAAGTACAAATCTTCACGAAAATGCCCTTTTCTAACCTCTTTTTGTAAATTTTTATTGGTTGCGGTTATAAAACGCACATCAACATGAATGGTTTCCGTAGCGCCGACGCGCATGAATTCGAGATTTTCCAATACGCGCAACAACTTGACCTGCGTCGGAATGGGCAGATCACCGATTTCATCCAAAAAAATACTGCCCTCATCCGCAAGTTCAAAATAGCCCTTTCTGACATTGGTGGCGCCCGTAAAAGAACCCTTTTCATGTCCGAAAAGTTCGGACTCGATAATCCCTTCCGGTATTGCGCCGCAATTCACAGTGATAAAAGGTTTATCCCTGCGCCGGCTGTTTTGATGAATCGCTTTTGCCACAAGTTCCTTGCCGGTACCGCTTTCACCGGTTATCAATACCGAAATATGCGTGTCCGCAACCTGATCGATGGTTTCGATCAATTGCCGAATGGCATCAGAATCGCCGATGATACCGCTCTCTGTTTGTATTTTACGCCATTTGGGTTCTGTTTGTTCGGACATAAATGCAACAACTCCCTGAATAAATGCCCATAGTCGATAAAAGCCTTAAACGAATACCTTTGCTTGCCCGTGAGGTCGATCTATTGATTTTGTTTAAAAAATTCCACCGTTTCATTCAACCCCTGTTTCAAATCATAGCGGGGTTGCCAGGAGAGCTTTTGAAACGCTTTCCGGGGTGAAATAACGCTGCGCCGCTGTTCGCCGGGCTGTGCCGGGCCGTGTTCTTCCGGCATGTCGGAACCCAGCAACTCTTTTAATGTATTGAAGATTTTATTGATGCTGGTCTCTTCACCGGTGCCGATATTAAAAATAGCATTACCGCGAAAATCCGCTGCCACAACATTGGCCTGTACGACATCTTTAACATAGACAAAATCGCGCGTCTGTTTTCCATCGCCGTTAATCATGGCCTGTTGCTGACTCGATATGCGATCACAAAAAATGGCAACAACTCCGGCTTCGCCGCGCGGGTTTTGACGCGGTCCGTAAACATTGGCATAGCGCAAAGCCACATAAGAGAGCCCATAGTTGCCGGCATAGAAAGAAAGATATTTTTCACCGGTCAGTTTGGTAATACCATAAGGACTTGAGGGTTGCAACGGATGCACTTCATTTGCCGGAAAATAGTCTTGCTCACCGTAAATGGCACCGCCCGATGAGGCAAAAATAACTTTTTTGACATCATTTTCGACACCGTTCTGCAGAATATTGATAAAACCGAGTATATTGTTTTTGGCATCGAAAATGGGGTCACTGACGGATTTTCGCACATCCATCTGTGCAGCTTGATGGTTGACGATATCAAACTTTTCTGTTCTAAAGATATCACTGACCTGCTCGTCCTGTATATTACATTCATAAAGCCTGGCTTTGGGATTTACGTTTTCACGTACTCCGGTGTAAAAATTATCAATAATCACAACATCATGACCGTTATTGATATAGGCGTCGACAATATGTGAGCCGATGAATCCGGCACCACCTGTAACCAAAATCTTCATCTTTTTTCCTTTCCACTTGGATCAATTCAGAGATATTTAAGCGCTTTGGCAGCGATATCTTTTCGATAATACGCCCCGTCAAAAGTGATCTTTTTGACCATGTGATAAGCCTTATCGATCGCAGCGGGCAAGTTATCGTCCAGAGCGGTGGCGGCGAGCACGCGACCGCCACTGGTAACGATGTCGCCATTCTGCACCCGGGTTCCGGCATGAAAAATGAGCACGTCCGGGTCGAGAGGAGTGTCCAATCCGATAATTTTCTTGCCTTTTTCGTAAGAGCCCGGATAGCCGCTGCAAGCCACCACGACGCATACGGCTGATTTATTTTTATTCTTCCATTCGAATTGTGCCAGACGGCCATCACGTGCGCTCATCATCGCCTCGACCAGATCGCTGTCTGCCAGGGGTAAGACCGCCTGCGTTTCCGGATCGCCGAAACGACAATTAAACTCGAGAACTTTGGGTCCCTTTTGGGTCAGCATGAGGCCGGCGTAAAGCACACCGCGATAGGGCCGTCCTTCAATGGCCATGCCTTTAATGGCGGGTTTCATGATTTCTTTATCGACCTGTTTTAAGAGGTCGTAAGAGAGCTGGGGAGCCGGCGCATAGGCGCCCATTCCACCGGTGTTGGGGCCTTTGTCACCATCCAGTATAGCTTTATGATCCTGTGAGGGCAGCAAATAAGCCAGGTTTTCTCCATCACACAGGGCCAGGACAGACACTTCCTCGCCCTGCAATCGTTCCTCAATGAGAATTTTGCGGCCGGCATTGCCAAAAGCGCCTTTTTCCAGAATCAGCTCGATCGCCTCAAAGGCGTGTTCAACATGATCGCAAACGACCACGCCTTTCCCGGCAGCCAGACCGTCGGCTTTAATGACCACCGACTGTTCCGTAGATTTTATGAATTGTCTGGCTCTGGTGGCATCGGTAAAGAGGCGATATTCGGCAGTGGGAATATTATATTTATGCATCAGATATTTTGCAAAGGATTTGCTGCCTTCGATCTCTGCGGCTGCTTTGGTGGGGCCAAAACTGGGTAACCCGTTGGCTTCAAATTCATCGACAATGCCGTTGCAGAGCGGTACCTCCGGGCCGATAACAGCGAAATCGATTTTATGTTTTCGGGCATAGTCGAGGAGAGCGCCGGTATCGGTTGCCGGAATCGGCTCACAGATAGCGTCTTTAGCAATCCCGGCATTGCCGGGCAGACAATAGACCTGGGAAATATGTTTGCTCTCTTTGACTTTATGGACGATGGCGTGCTCCCGGCCACCTCCTCCGACGACGAGTATTTTCATGAGGAATTCCTATACGTTTTTACGGGGACATTTTTTCTGGAACCGGATTTAAAACGCAGTTCATCAATCTGATCGCGTAATTGTGCCGCCAGCTCAAATTCGAGTTTTTCCGCCGCCTTAAACATTTTTGCCTCCATGTCGACAAGAGCTTGTTGCTTTTCTTCTGCGGACAGCTTTTTCCATTTTTTCTCAAGGTCTTTTTCCCCATCTGCAGCAAAATCTTTGGGCGGTTTGGCGTCGGCAACGCGGGTAGACCCCATTACATCCTGTATCGACTTGTAGATTGTCCTGGGGGTGATATTGTGTTCTTCGTTATAGCGTTTTTGAATCCGGCGGCGGCGGTTGGTTTCGTCGATGGTTTTACGCATCGACTCTGTGATTTTATCGGCATAAAAGATGACTTTACCGGCAACATTGCGCGCAGCACGGCCGGCGGTCTGGATAAGAGATCGCTCGGAACGCAAAAACCCTTCCTTGTCCGCATCCATGATCGCGACCAGCGACACCTCGGGCAGATCGAGTCCCTCTCTGAGCAAATTGATACCAACCAGAACATCGAACTCGGCCAGTCGCAAATCGCGCAATATCTCAACCCGGTCGAGAGAGTCTATCTCGGAATGGAGATAGCGAACGCGTATGCCGGCATCCGCCAGATAATCGGTCAGGTCTTCGGCCATGCGTTTGGTCAGAGTGGTGACCAAAACGCGTTCGTTTTTTTCCGCCCGTTGCTGAATTTCGTGCAAAAGATCATCGATCTGGTTTTTCGTCGACCTGACATCGATTTCCGGGTCCATCAAGCCGGTCGGACGAATAATCTGTTCCACCACCACACCCTCGCATTTTTCGAGTTCATAATCACCCGGGGTTGCGGACATGTATATCGCCTTGTGAAGCAGCGTTTCAAATTCGTCAAAATTGAGCGGCCGGTTGTCGAGAGCCGAGGGTAAACGGAATCCATGCTCGACCAACGTCTCTTTTCGGGAACGGTCGCCGTGGTACATTCCGCGCACCTGCGGCAGCGTCACGTGTGATTCATCGATTATCATTAAAAAATCAGCGGGGAAATAGTCGAGAAGGGTATACGGGCGTTCGCCTGCTTTGCGACCCGAAAGATAGCGGGAATAATTTTCGATACCGCTGCAATAGCCGATTTCCTCCATCATCTCGAGATCATAGCGGGTTCGCATCTCAATGCGCTGAGCCTCGAGCAGTTTGTTATGATTGCGAAAATAAACCAGCCGCTCTTCAAGCTCCCCGCGAATGCCCTTGATGGCTTTTTGCAATTGCGGATAGGGCGTGACAAAATGCTTGGCCGGGTATATACCGATTTTATCGAATTGATTCACCACCTCGCCGGTGAGCACATCGACCAGTGAAATATTTTCGATCTCATCGCCGAACAATTCGATGCGTATGGCTTCTTTTTCATAAGCGGGTATAACTTCGATGACATCTCCGCGAACGCGAAAGGTGCCGCGTTCGAAGGCGATATCGTTGCGGGTATAATGAATATCGACCAGCTTGGTGAGGATGTCATCGCGTTCGATTTTTTCGCCGCGATGCAGAAACACGAGCATCCTGCGCCAGTCTTCCGGACGGCCGAGACCGTAGATACTGGAAACCGAAGCGACGATAACGACATCCTCCCGGGATAAAAGCGAGCTGGTCGCCTTGAGGCGCAAGCGGTCGATTTCGTCATTGATGGAGGTGTCTTTTTCGATATAGGTGTCGGTCACCGGATTATAGGCTTCGGGTTGGTAATAGTCGTAATAGCTGATAAAATATTCGACCGCATTTTCCGGGAAAAAGCCATTAAATTCGCCATAGAGCTGCGCTGCCAGGGTTTTATTATGCGACAGGACCAGCGTCGGACGGCCATAATTGGCGATGACATTGGCAACGGTATAGGTTTTACCGCTTCCGGTTACACCGAGCAGGGTCTGGTGTTTGCGATTGCTTTTGAGCCCTTCGCCGAGCTCCTCGATCGCCCGCACCTGATCATTGGTCACTGTAAATTCTGAATTAAGCTTAAAGGCCATAATATTAACTTGGTTACAAACGGGGTATCGACCCGGGAATTGACATATTTTTAGATACAAATATACTATAGATATGCAAAAGAGTCAAGCGAATAGTCCGGTGCGCAAGGTGGCGTCAGGACAGGGAAATCAGATCGGGGTTTTGACCAGAGTGATCAAGAAGATAGGTAACGCACATTTTCATTGCCACGAGCTTTAGCTCGTGGGTCAGATATCCCCACAACACAGATACGGGCTTGAGCCCGAAAACTGATGCGGCAAATATGGGTTGGGCTTAAGCCCACAACGATCCCGTTCTGATAATACTCTTTCAAGCCACACCGGACTAAAGTCCGGATTGTATTGGAGCGCCCGGGAACCACGCGCTAAAGCGCGTGGCTATGAAAAAAGTGGCTATGAAAAAAGACTATT
>CAZSOP010000287.1:0-5839 GCA_964608385.1 uncultured Cytophagia bacterium | reverse complement strand
TACCGTCAAAAACATGTCCGCTGATACGGTGCCGGCTGTTGCTGAATTTTTCAGGATTTAATATCGAAAGACAGATACTGTTTTGATTCGAATTTATCGATAGCATGGTCGAAACCTCATATTCCAGAACATAGGCAATTTCGGCCTCCCAGTCTTTGATGTGCACATTTCCATCGCCACCGCTTAAAGAGCTTGATCCGCGCCGGCGCATAAACCGTATATTCGCAGTCAAACTTTATCAACGGAAGGTAATCCACCGATGAATTGTCCTGCAGCTTGCCGATGACTGATATTTTTTGTCGTGTTGAGATAAACTCAACAGCCGGATCATTTATGTTGCTGATGCCCGGAAAGAGAGATCGAGAACGGTAACGTACATGTATGTCTATGCTGTTTTTTTCCCACGGAACAATGTTGACACTTGCATTTCCATGTTGCAGAAAAAGCGTGGTGGATTCATTGACAGGGAAACGCTTGTGAAAGTGTTTGTTGATCGCTCTGGCCTGGAGGGATTGCGCTAAAAACATCAAAAAAACGCAACCTGTAATGATAATTCCTCGTTTGGACATGGCCAATGTTCTCCCAAATCGATATAATTTGATTTCTATATTAATATACGTATTTCAGAACCAAATGTTACAGCATCATTGTTGTGATAATCGTGCCCGAACGGCTATTATGGTTATTGAAAATTTGAATAGAATTGTCTATATTAATTTTCTTTAAAAAAAAAGTTGTCTCTTTTCTCAGCGGTCTTGGCGATTTTTAAGGTCGAAACCTCCAACGGCTGATACAGCTGCGTCATGTCCAGAGGTTTCAGGGCGCGTTTTAGATAATGAGAAAGGAAAGATCAAGCAACGAAACAACCGGAGTACTCGATGCAGCGTCTGATATTTTTCACGATACTGATTTGGCTTTTTCAATCCGGGTTTGCCCGGGAGAACACCATACACGGACTTTTATTTGGCGATTATTATTGGATGGCACGGCATCACAATGACGACGTCAAAAACAGGAATGGGTTTTGGATCCGCCGCGTTTTTCTAACCTTTGACCGCTCTGTCAACGATAAATGGGATGCAAGAATTCGCTTTGAGATGAACAGTGCCGGGGATTTTTCCAGTTCGGACAAACTATCACCCTATATAAAAGACGCCTTTTTCCGCTATCATTCGAATAACACAAAAATTCTCCTGGGTATCTCTCCGACTCCGTGCTGGTATGAGGCTTTCAAGCTATGGGGATACCGGCATATCGAGCGGACACCGGCTCTGCTGCAAAAAATGTATGGTTCCAGAGACCTTGGGATTGCCATTCAGGGGAGTCTTCTCTCCAATCATGTACTCAACTACCACGTTATGCTCGGCAATGGGTCCGGTCTCGGATCGGAGACAAACAAGGGCAAACAAATCAATGCTTCTCTGACTTTGCCCCTAAAGGCTGTTATCCTTCAGCTCTCCGGCTATTATGAATCGCTCCACAACAAACAGTCGCGCTCGCTGATTCAGGGATTATGGGGATATCGCAGTGAACATCACAGAATCGGAATTTTATACGCCCGGCAGGAGCACAAAACGACAAAGGATACACGCCCGCTGAGCGTCTTTTCTTTTTTCGGCAGCAGGCGACTCACCAACCGGATTGGTCTCTTCGCGCGGTGGGATCATACTTTTGACAGCAATCCAAAAGCGGACCAAATTGCGTTTCTACCCATTTATCCACATGCAGCGGCCGATATTTTTATTGCCGGTCTCGATATCCAGGTGGAAAAAGAAATCCATATCCTGCCCAATATTGAAGCGGTCACCTATACAAAAAATGATCAAAACATTCAACCTCGATCGGATTTGCTATTACGGTTGACCCTTTATGCAAAATTTTAATCATACCCGAATGGTCATTCAATAAATGAATATAAAAATGCAGATTGCACCGATATCAAACAATAAATCAGCCACATAAACCTGTAAAAAAAAACGAACAAATCCGGGCAACCTGCACTTTATATATGCAATGAAAAATTTAAAGCGTAAAGTCTACTTTAACAGAGTAAGTTTTTGTGCTTTGGCAACACCATCAACCATGAGCACACACAAGTAAACACCGCTTACCGCTGTTTGTCCCGAATCGATTCGTCCATCCCAAACCACAGAGTGAGACCCTGCCGGCCGCGACGCCCGGCACAAGGTTCTGACCCGTTGTCCCGCCGGATTGTATATTGCAATTTCAACAAATGCGGCCTGCGCCGTTCGGTAGCGAATCGTGGTTTCGGGATTGAACGGATTTGGATAATTAGGCATCAATTCAAATTGCCGCGGCAAGGAAGAGGCGGCCAAACGCACGGCAGACGGCTCAGACCCGGTAATCCGACAACCATAGATGTCTGACGGACTCGATTGATCGGCCAACTCGAAGGTATAAGCGACAAAAAATTCATTCCGTTTTGTATTGTGAGCGACACCGATGAGATTGCCTCCCTCAAAATGCTCGGTTATCCGAATCGGAAAATTTTTATCAGCATCAACCGGAGCCGAACGGTCCTCTCCAAGCCATATCATCTTATCGTCTTCCGCAATCCAGAGCCTCTGGCCATAGAGATCTGCAGGCTGAAACCGACCTTGGCGCCAATCACCCCAGATCGCCATAAATTCATTGTCCTGTGCCCCAAACGCCAGGCCGGCTGCCGCCCGGGCCTGCGCAGCATTGCTGATGGGATAAACCAAAGGCGGAAGCTCGCCGGGAACACCATCGGGCGTCAGGGCAACAGCATAAAATGTTTGATCACCTGATGTCTCTTCTTTTAACCCCAGACTGACTGCCACATCATCCGGATAAAACGCAATTCGCTGACAATAGAGATCAATATCATTATCAACCTTTTGCCGCCAAGTCACCAGGCACTCACAGCGAGTTGTTGCGATTGCTTGTTTGTTTAGAGCCGCGCCGGTTTCAGAATTAAAGCAAAGTCGGGGTTGGGCGGGATCTGTGCCGAGATGAGTGTCTTTAACAACAAGCAGGGGCTCCATGCCTTCAACGCCATCCCGTTTGAGCAACACCCCTTGTCGATTGACGCGTTGAACTTTTATCGTCGAATTATGCATATCGCCCTGGGCAAAAACCACAAGCCATTCATTGATCAACGGACTAAAAGAGACGTCCGGTACATCTTTGGCGATATTCATCATTTCTGTGGCAATAGCAAAATTGACAGCCGCATCAGGAACAGTAGGTGGCGAGAGCAACATTCCGTCCGTATCCACGATTTGACCATAAATTGCGCTGTTGTCATGGCGATAATCCGACCATACCACCAAAAATGTTTCTTCCAGATCATTATAAGCCAATGACGGATAATGTATAGCGGCCTCATGCGTGGCGATACCGAAACATTTGTCCGCCCCCGAATTAGCGGTTTCGATGTGATTACCTTTTTTATCCAACAGCGCAGCATAAACGTCGTAATTACCTTGCCAGTCCTCATAACCCCACTCATCCAAGGTGCCATTGCGATAGTCCGAAAAAACGACGAGGTAACGCTCCTTCACAGGATCAAAGGCAACGTGTGGCCAGTATTGATTTGCCGTGTCCGTACAGACGGGAAAATTTTCGCCGATCAGCGACCCATCTCCATCGACCAGTTGTCCGTAAATATCGCTTTTGGTGCTGTCCTCGGTGCGATAATCTTCCCACACCACCAGGTACTGATCCGATATGGAATTGTAAGCCACTTCACTCCAGGCCTGGACTTGCGGAGCAGTTGAAACTTTAATGTCGGACTCTAGTACCTGAGCAATAACCAGCGAAGTTGATAACAACAGAGTTAGTAACATTACGTTTTTCATGGCCCCTCCAGGGCTGTGTATTTACCTGTTTAATGTATTGATCGGGTATGGTGAGATTTCCATTTACTCTAAAGTGAAAAATATATTTTTAAGAATCAAGTAATTATCAAAATAATTTTCATAATAATCTCTTGCTATTTTAAGCACAGTCTTTTAACTTTGCCCACAATAGAAGCGATCATTACCACCGGAGATCACCATGCAACAAAGATTAAAATTATTTATTTCCCTCCTGATTCCAATCCTGATCCTGCTCGTACCAAAGACATGGATGCCAATTGATCATCTCAGCATTATCGAACACCGTTTTATGGCTATTTTTTTCCTGGCCATGTTTTTATGGGTGCTTGAACCCATTCCCATTTACGCAACATCCATTTTGATCGTGGTGCTACAGCTCGTCATGGTGTCCGACCATAGTCTGGTCTTTTTTATGAAATCCGCACAAGAGCCCGCTTTTGGGACGGTACTGAGCTACAAAAATATCATGTCAGCATTTGCCTCTCCAATTGTCATGCTCTTTCTGGGAGGGTTTTACCTCGCAGCAGCAGCTACAAAATATCGTCTCGATATCAATCTGGCCCGGGTGCTGTTAAAACCGTTCGGCACACATCCTAAAAGAGTGATGCTCGGACTGATGTTGAGTACGGCCATTTTTTCCATGTTCATGAGCAATACAGCAACCACCGCCATGATGCTGGCGCTTCTGAGCCCGGTTCTGGCGGCCCTGAAACCCAATGACCAAGGCAAACTCGGTTTTGTCATCGCCATCCCGTTTGCCGCCAACATCGGTGGCATCGGCACCCCCATCGGAACCCCTCCCAATGCAGTGGCGATGAAATATCTTACCGGCGAAAACGCCGTTTCTTTTGGTTCCTGGATGATGTTTGCTCTACCCCTGGTAACATTGTTGTTACTTTTTGCCTGGTTTTTACTCTCCCGGCTCTATCCATCCGACTCGCAGAGGATTCAACTGGATATCAAAAGCAAATTTCTCATCAGCTGGCAGGCGATTACGGTTTATTCGACATTTGCCTTGACCATTCTGTTATGGCTGCTGGATTTTTTACATGGAATGAATTCCTATATCGTCGCCATGATACCGGTAGCGGTCTTTTCGATCACCGGTATTGTCAACAGCGAAGATATGAAACGACTCGGTTGGGATGTTCTTTGGCTGATTGCCGGTGGCATTGCTCTGGGACAAGGACTTGAGCAAACCGGTCTGGCGCGCCATTTTATCGATTCGATCCCGTTTGATACCTTTTCACCGTATACCGTCGTCGTCCTGGCAACCGGCATAACCATTCTGATGGCAACCTTTATGTCTAATACCGCAACCGCAAATCTGCTCTTACCGATTATCGCTGCCCTTGGTGCCGCTCTTTCAGGCCTGGCACCGCTGGGTGGGGTTAAAATGATCGTCATTGCCTCTACCCTTGCCGCTTCACTGGCGATGTCTCTGGCGGTCAGCACCCCACCCAATGCCATGGCCCACGCAACCGGTATCCTTAAGAGCAAACACATGCTTTTACCCGGTATCCTCATCGGTCTGGTCGGCCTGGCCGGTGTCTATGTTTTGATGATTGTACTAAAATGGGTGAATTTTGTATGAAAAACCTGATTCCGCCACCCAGCGGTCATCTGGTGTGGCTGATTAAAACCTACTTTTCCGATTCCTCCAGACAGTTGACCCTTGGAAAAGGTCAGGTATTGATGCAACAGAAAGGACATAATGAACGCCTTTATTTAGTCCTCAAAGGCAAACTGCGCGGGGTGGTTACCGATAAATCTCAAAATGAGCTTGAACTCTTTACAGCGACAAAATACATGTTTGTCGGCGTCTACAGCTTTTTCTCGCAAGTCTACGCCAGCTCAGCCACCGTTATTGCTGAGGAACGTTCAAAAGTGTCTTATATCGACATGAAAACGGTGCAGCAGATGGGATTTGAAGAACGACTTTGCGATCAATTCATGCCCGTGGTGGTGACCGAACT
>CAZSOP010000286.1:0-5841 GCA_964608385.1 uncultured Cytophagia bacterium | reverse complement strand
CTCTTCTGAAAGGGTACCAAATATACATCAAAAAGAGATCGCAGCGTTCCAAGCAAAAAATTCTGGTTCAGGACGAAATAATAAAAAAAAAAACCGATCTGACTGTCATCACCGCCACCGCCGATATAGTCCGGCGGGTATCCGTTTAGCCATAATCCGGCATCTCCGTATACCAGTGCATCGTCTTTATAGTCGAATTCGATGAAATAGAGCACCTGTCCGTCTCCCACCGGTTCACCGCGCAAATCGAGCAGGGTGAACAGAGTGGCATTGTTCTTGAGGACACTGCTTTTGCCGTCCTTTGAGTAGGACGGATCCGCCACTTCAGCATACCAGTGTTTTCCCGGCCAGTCCGCTGCCTCCAAATCGACGCCGCCGGAGCCCGGGGTGCCGGTGTGGATTTCGTCGTTGATGCGGATCGCCGCGCTCTTTTCAGGAATAAAACTGTTGTAATAAATCATGCCGAATGCTTCCGGACTCAGTGTCTGGGTGAGCCTGATCTTGGTCACTTTGCCATCATAATCGGCCAGCATGTCGAGTTTAAAGGCGAGCCCGCTAAGATCAAAGACATAGAGATGCGGGTAATAAACCAGCTCAACCGGCATATCGAAAGAACGGATCGGTGAACCGGGAAATTCGATTTCGACTTTGATAATATTGCGCCGCAATATCCGGATGGGGCCGGATACCACATTCGGAGAACCAGACTGAAAAACGTGCAAGCGACCGACATAGAAAATCGTTTCATCCATATTCTCTTTAATGTCTATAGATTGCTGGCCAAATCCGGGGACATCGAGCGTAAGGCTAATTCGCAGCCGATGGTATTTAAAAAAATCAATACTGTCTCCACCTACTTCAGTAGGCACCCACATAGCGGTCGGCAGGCCGCTGGCCTCGGAAGGGCGGTGAGCAAGGGTATAGGTGGCACCGCGAACCGTATCGGTGCTCGCCGATTTATAGCTGACATAGGAGTGATTCACTTTTCCCAGATTTGAAGACCAGAAGAGATAGGCATAACCGGTTGGCGCCGGTGACTGCGAAGCGTCTCTGATCTCGATCTGCCATCGCTGGCGCCGGGCGGCAACCGGGTCATCCGGCCAGCTGCTGCCGGTGGACTCTATATCGCCGAGATCGGAAACCATAAAAACCAGCTCATCTCCCATATCCAATAATCCGTTCTTGAATCCGATATCGACATCGCCGGCAGCATCGGTGAAGAATGTGCCGTTGTCCCGCTCATCGATTTGAAACGGTATCGCCTGCCAGCTATCCGACGCCTGATTATAACGGTATAACCGAAGCTCATCTACCGGAATACGAAGGTTCAGACTCCAGAAAGAAAGCAGTTCCGAACCCCGTACCATTGCATAATCCATTTCGCGGTCAATCGCTGCATAAACACCGGTGCTGGTAATCAATAAACAAACCCACAATCCCCATAAGAGAAAACGACGCATAATAGTTCCGTTTTAGTTCAAAAAATCAGGATTTAAAGGCCTCAATGGCCTGCTCTTCTGTATCAAAATGATCAAATATTGTGATTAGTTTTGTGACCATGAGCAAACTTTTAACTTTTTCAGTCACGCCGACCAGTTTCAGATCACCATCGGCATTCTTGAGAGAGGTAAGAGAACTCATCAAAGCACCCAAACCGGTACTGTTCATCCAGGCAACCTTGCTCAGGTTGATGACCACTTTATTGTGTCCCCGCCCGATTAATTCCTTGATCTTTTCATGTATGGCCATGGTTTCCGGACCGCCCATAAGCTTTCCTTTGAGCTCCAGCACCGCAACGTCTTCTTTCATTTGTTCTTTAATCTGCATAGTTTGCCTCCTTGAAGCAAGTTTGTTGAATTTTTAAAGTACGATTTTATCTCTCCATTCGCAACATCATTTTGAACAGTGATACGTTCGAATTTATCAAAGCTCCCGCAAGACGTTTGTCGCCTCGTGGTTCTCGGGATTATATTTAAGCGCCTCACCATACAAATGTTTGGCTTTTTCCGGCCAGCCGCTTAAAAAACAGTAATTCGCAGCACAGACATAGGCTTCATCCACCTCCAGCTTTGTGTTGCGCATCAGCAACTGATCGATTGAATCATCCAGAGCATCCTCAACATAGCGGCTGTTTTCCAAAATATACCATAAAATAACGTCATACTCTACATAATCTTGTAACAGCTTTTTGATACACTCTGTTCCATCTGAAAATAAATTTTTTAATTTAAACCAATAGGTCTGCAAAGACTCCTTGCTTTCACTGTAATCCTCGCTATCGGTTGCATAATGTTCCATAACATATTTCAATTCCCGTGCAACCATGGATTTATGAAACAGCAGACCAATGATATTGATAAATTCGATCTCTTCGGTCGTGGGTGTATATTTTCCCGAGCGTTCAAATTGCCGTTTCTGAGGCTCGATGACGCGCTTGAAAACAAGATGTAAATCCTCCTTGATCGAAAAAAGCAAATCGGTCAGATTTTTCAGGCCGGTGAAGGGGATTTCACGATTGCGCTGGACCTCGCGGTCAAGATTTTTAAAGAGATTTTTCGCTCTGAAAAACTCTGCAATTGTTTTTCTCATAATCCAGGGTTTGCTGGATTTCACAAAACGGCTGGTTTTTTGTTCCATATTGTCCGTCCTCTGTGTTTGCCTATTTACCCTTGATCCAGTTCCGCCGCAGGGTTACCGCTTCTGCGGAAGCGGAAGAATTTTTTCTTAATGTACAGCTTGATTTTTCATAGGAATGCACAGGAACCCTTAAAACCAGATCAACACCATCCCGCTCAATTTTGATCCGGATCGTATCACCTATGGTTTGTTTACCTATATAACCGGTAAACTGTTTCCGGTTATCTATTTCCAGGCTATCCACTGCCTTGATAAAATCATTACGCACCAGTCCCGCTGCGGCGGCCGAAGATTCAGGACTGATGGAAAAAACACGATTTCGCGGTCCCAGAATACGAACGTGACCGATGGTGGGTTTGGGTGCCATTTTAATATCGATATCCAGACCGGCATGCGCCAAAACAAACTGATAAGGCAATTCCACCACGCCGGTAACATAACGATCAAAAAAAGGTTGAAAATCCAGCCCTGATACCGATCCCAATGCCTCTTTTAGCGCCCGTTCGGTGATACCGATGCCGCGCTTGGCGTAATGAATGTTTAAATAATGAAAAACATCATCGAGCGACATTTGATTATTCGTGTTCTTCCTGATCATTAAATCGATGAGCAATCCCAATAACTGACCTTTGGTATATACCGATATTCCCGTACTCATAAAGCCGTCTTCCCATATATCCCAGCTCGCCTGAGAAACCGGGGTTTGCAAACGATCGGGATTTTCCTGCAGCTGCTCTATACGGCGCTCCTGATTGTTCAAAAATGCCTCAGGCGTCCAGATGCCGGTTCGCATCAACGTTAAATCGGCATAATAACTGGTTACACCCTCGAGCCACCACAGCAGTTCGGTCCTAGCCTCCTGGCTATAATCCAGCGGTATGAGCGCTTTTGCGCTAATGCGTTTGACATTCCATACATGAAAAAACTCATGAGCAGTCACATTTGCAGCGGAATAAACATTATCCATCAAATCCACAGCAGAGAGGGTAATGGTTGTGGAATTGGCATGTTCCAGTCCGCCACCACCATGCCGGCCTTTGGCCAAGGTATACAAAAACACATATTTTTCATATGGCAGGTCACCGAATAAACCGATCTGATAGTCAATGATATCGCGCACCATGGTAACAAACTTGTTCCTGTTGAAATCGGCCCGGCCGCGAAAGACAACATCATGTGGAATATTCTCTTTTTTAAACCCCAGAGTTTCCAGTTCTCCCATCATGATCGGTGAATCCGCCAGCTGATCATAATTGAGAGCGCGGAAATGGCGCGGAAACTCGGTTGCGGTCAAACCGGTAGCCATCTGCCAGGCAGAAGGAGCCTTAACCTCGACCCGGCAGGGCAAGTGTTCCAAGCCATTGACATACATCCATGTGGTTGCGCCCTGTATCAGTGCGCCGGTGGAATCCAGCGGATTGCCCATAAATCCACGCTGTCTCGTTTCAATATCATAGGTCGCGTAGATTGTCCAGGTGCCGCTGCTTTTGACCTCCCATTCATTCTGATTGAGCCGCAAAACCGGCAGAGGATTATCATCAGCATCCCGGGCGCTGAAATTAAAAACATGCTTTCCATAATCGCCGATAAAATAGGTGCCGGGAATCCATCGGGGCATGGAAATAACATAGCGGTCGGCGTGTACATCATCTATTTCAAGCTCGATTTTTAAGTGATCGTATAGTTCCTCATCAACAGAAAGCGTATAACTGAGCTCTTCCGCACTCGACACAGAAAGAGTGAAAAAAAGCATTACAATTGGCAAAAATCGTCTCATGATTATTCTCACAGGATTAATATTGATGGACAGCTTTGGTTTCAAGTGAAAATTTGACGTAATCTCCGATCAACTTCATGGCTTGCTCTGCTGTGGGGACTTGCCGCATGTCGATGCTGTTAATTTCTTCTTCATGATCGGAGAGCCAGCTGAGGGCGATTTTATACGCCTCTATGGCCCGGAATTTTTGAGTGAATTGATCGAAAAAAAAGCGCTGAATCACTTTTTTAACGTTATTTTTATTGCTCGAATTTCGCTGCAGCGCAATCCGTAACAGGCCGTTTTCAGGATGCATGCAATATAAAAGGACTTTCTCATTGATTGAAGGCAGAATCAGAATGCGTTCATAGCGGTGTTTGCGACGATGCGGCCGCTCCTGTACCTCCATCTGACGATTCACCGGTGGATTGAATTTCTGAATCAAACGCTGTTCGCTCAACAGCGCCTCCAGTTCCGACCCTTTAATTTCATAATCGATCCGATAAAGTTTCGATAACAACAGCTCGAGTCTGGGCGTTTCTGCTGCTTTGGCGCGAAAATAGGAAGAAACCCTCTGATGCAAATTTTTTGCCTTGCCGACGTAAAGCAACTGATTGCCCCGATCATACATCAGATAGACACCCGGACATTTTGGTAAATTCCGTATAAACGCCTGATCAAAGTCAAACCCGGAAAAATCAACCGCCGGAGCAGGGTCTTCATGTTTTGGATCTATCCTGACCTGCTGTAAAAACGCCTCGATCTGATCACAAAATGCAGACGCTTCCTCTTGCAAGGTTGCGTTTTCTAACTGAGGTGTTTTAAAAAATGCGGCAATATCCTGCGGAGAGTTGAAACGGCGATCGTTAAACCTGGTCTGCAAGACCTCTTGTAAAACGACAATTTGATTCGGACAATCTTTTTGCAGCAAATCCTGAAAGGCGCGTTTGAATAGCGTCAGCTGGTTGCCAAACCCTTCAAATATGAGAATTTTATCTTCCAACTGCCTTAAAACATCTTTGAGGGTATTATCGATATGATTGTGGTCCAGAACAATGCAGTTACGGTCATGAACGAACCAGAAAATTATTCCCTGCCATTGCCGCCAGCGAGAGACCCGCGCCGGTATGGCCCTGATCGCTGCATACTGAGGAGATAAAGAGACCGGATCATGATGCATCGCCCAATCGCCATCGGGCCGCCGATAAACGCGCGGATCATCACCCACAGCGGCGGATACCAGTTTATCGCAAAGCTCGGGTGGGCTGTTTTTTAGCTTGAGTACTTTGAACGCCAGTTCCTGCGAACTCGCCCCTCTGTCGTGCATTCTTAAAAATTCCACAATTCGGTCATGCATAGATCATGGTCCGGAGTAAGACTGCCGGCTATTCTTCAATCGTCGCGTCGGGAATCTCTTTTGGTGTTCCCCATAAAGAAACCCCGATCAG
>CAZSOP010000285.1:0-5855 GCA_964608385.1 uncultured Cytophagia bacterium | reverse complement strand
CTATGATGAACCGCCGGATGCGGACCCGCATGTCCGGTGGTGTGGGGAGGGCCGGAGAGAATCCGGCCCTTACCCGATTATGCTTCCCTGATGTTTTGTCAGCAAATTATTTATTTTTGATTTCCTTAACTGGCAATAATTGCCTCTGATGTCTAATGGTTAAAATAGAAATCTCATCCAAAGATGTTCGATAGATAATACGGTAATGACCATAAAGAATCTCACGAATATCTTTTCGATCCAGTTCCGGTACCACTCGCCCGCTTGCTGGAAAATCCTCAAGTCTTTCTACTTTTTGGAAAATATCATCGACCCATTTTCTGGCAGCTTGCGGACTATCACCGGATATATAATCGGCTATTTCATTCATTCTGGTGATGGCAAGGGGCGACCAGATAATTTTCATGTTGTAAACCTTGATATGCCTTGCTTTTTGGCATCCTTGTGAGCTATACCAAGACCCTCTTCAAGCTGTTTTTCTGCAAGTTGAATGTCAGAGAGTAATTCTATTTTTTGCAACAATGCTTCGTATTCAGAAACGTCTAAAAGTATTGCCGCGCTTTTACCCCGTTGCGTGATGACGAGTGGCCGTTTGGTTTCACGTACTTTATCAATAAATGATGTGACATTTGCGCGAAACTCTGATAATGGCCTGATATCTTCATCCAGCTGAATTCGTGACATAATAATTCTCCTATGTACTTTAAATGATTTCAAATATTGTACAATTTAAAGTACATAGAAGTTTCCAAAAAGTCAATTCGTTTCAGTCGTTGTGAAAGCAATATGGGAAACTCGTTCATATATATAATAGCTCTATTTATGGATTTTGTTTAATCAGATTTCTTTAGTAATCTTTTTTAAAAAAACAAGTTATTATCAGAACCATCATTAAGCTTTTTGGTCACTCGTAACGACCTGCATAACCAGTGCAGCGGTGGTTGGGCATTGGGGAGGTGGAGCTGCATCTGGTTCATGCTCTGGTTAGCGTGTTTTATGCCAGTGTTAATCTCTCCACGTCTTTGATATTAATCTTTTGGTGTGTCTGCCATAGATCAAAGTTGTTTTGCATCATCAACCAGCTTTCCGGAGTTCTTCCCAACGTTTTTGAAAGCCTAATAGCCATATCGGAACTCACATTGCTCTCTCCCTTGACAAGTCGGCTAAATGTTGATGGTGATACTTTAAGCTTTGCAGCAACATATCGGATACTCAAATGATAAGGCTCAAGATATACCTCTCTAATAAATTCCCCTGGATGGGGTGGGTTATGCATTCTCATTAATGATAGTCCTCATAGTTAACGATATAAACATCACCATCGATGAATTTAAACGTGATACGCCAATTCTTGCTGACATCGATGGCCCATAAATTTTGCATTTTCCCTTTCAACGGATGCAAGCGAAAACCCGGCAGATCTAAATCGTCAAGTATTATGGCGGTGTCGAGGGCAGCCAGCCTGATTCGAAGTTTTTTCTCATGTGTTGCCTGAATACCGGAAGTACTGCCGGTTTCGAAAAATTTTTGCAATCCTTTGTGCTTGAAAGATTTTATCATATTTAAATATACAATGCAGTTGCGCAACATGCAACAAGATTCCCAGATTCTGTGTTAACGAAACAGCATAAAAAAATAGAGTTGCTATATTTTAAAAGCATTAGATTATAAAACCTTACCTATTCAAGGGGTTAATCGATGCTATTCGAATCACTTGCCACTTGTGAGTTTTTCAATTCCTTTGTTCAGAGCGTTCTTGTTGATATTTTTTACAAATTGTCTAAAGACACTTTTGATGATACTTTGTCTGGTCGAAAACTTGACCGTGTTTTTTCCAGGGCACTCAAAAGATGTATTAAAGATTATAAACCAGAAAAGATTAAAGCGGCTAAAGAAGCATTTTTGGATAAACGCATTGAAAACGAAATTTTAGCATTCAGAGAAAAGAAAAAACTTGTTAAATTTGATCTTTTCGCCGAGATCCTTTCTAAAGCTCTGGGGGAAACCGGTGGTAAACAGACATCCGATTGTATGTTCGAGACATTGCGGACGTTTATTTCCAAGGACCAAAAACTTTCTCACGAAATTGAATTGCTTTACGCTGAATTGAGTATAGACTATTTGCAGCAATTGGTCAAAGAGCATAAAGACCGGAGCAAAGAACATCAACATATGTAGATAAACGCCAAATCTATGATTTTTTTATAATAAAACGCCCTTACCCAAAAAAAAGTCTTGACACCGTAGCAAATTTTGAGTAGTTTAAATATAGTATTGGGGAATGCTAAAAGGAAACATTGAAACCATCCAACGAGTCAACCACTCAACAAGCCAACTGAAAACCTTTTTTTTTATTTTTTTAAAATCAAACTGTATTCAACTTTTCACAAACCGTGTATTATATCATGGAAAGGAAGAATTATGTAGAGGAAATCAAACGAATTCCTATCGAAGAAGTAACGAAACGTCTTGGTTTAAAACTTACCAGGACCGGCAACAGCTTAGAGGGGCATTGTCCTGCCGGACATCCTTCAAAAAACGGACGCTGCTTTAGCGTCAACACATCGGATAACTATTTCAATTGCTTTCATTGCGGCCAAGCAGGAGATTTGATCTCGCTGGTTAAGATTGTAAAAGAGATTCCCTTCAAGGAAGCGATGTCATGGCTATCCGATGAATTCAATGTCAGCATGCCTGCCGATGTCAAAGATTCAAACCACGATGTTGATCCGGAGTTTTATCAACGAGCGGCGTTATTTGACGCTATTTTCGAGTATGGAAAACATCTCTTATATCAACCGGATGGCAGCGATGCCCGCAACTATCTTCTCAATGAACGGGGATACAGCATCGATGCCTTGAAACAAACCGAATGGATATCATTTCCTTCGGACATTGTCATCAAGAGCCACCTTATCGGTAAATTTCCGGATGCCGGTGATCAAATTCAAAAGTTACACCTCAACAGCTATAAGGAAAAGAAATCCTGGGCGGCATTTCCCTATCGCAACCGGGAGGGAATAATCACCGGATTTTTGAAACGAGCTTTGACTCCTAAGGGATATAATCTGACCAATTACAAGGGTGAATCGATCTCAAACCTGCGGTGGCATAGTACCGCCAAAACCAACAAACACGATCTCTTCAATCTGCATCGCTGCAGCAGTTTTGACATCCTTTTAATCGTTGAGGGCTATCCCGATGCGATGCGTCTGCCGACGATGGGACTTGAAAACATCGTTGCAGTCGGTCAGGGAAAATTGTCAAAGTCTCACCTTGAAGGCCTGGAGGAGTTTGGCATCAGAACCGTGATAATATCGCTGGATAATGATGCTTCCGGCATCGAGAACACCACGTCGGCGATCAGGCTGCTATTAAAGCATTCTCACATCAACATCCTGGTGGTTAAACCAGATGCATTGTCACCACACAAAGATCCGGATGAGTATGTCGATGCCAATGGCATCGATGCATATCATCGTCTTGTCAATGATTCGATCACCGGATCAAAGTGGCTGGCGATGGACCTGTTGAAAAACTATGATTTGACCAGGGATCTTGAGAAACAAAAAGCTCTTGATACGGCCTGCGTAATCAGAGATGAGATCAAAAGCCGTCTTGCATCGGACCAGTTCCTCGATGCCGTAGCCGATGAGTTTAAAATGGACAAAGAGACGATAACCGAATACATCGGGGATTATCATGAACGCAGTGAACGAGTGCGCCTGTCTGAGGAATATAAAAAACTCAATGCTGAGGCAGAGGCGCATCGCAGAAAAGGCGAGCTTGAACATGCCGCTAAGCTCATCGAAGAGCGGGGACTTTAACTCAAAAACGAACTTTATAAAACCAGGATTAAAAGCCTGCCTCCATTGGCGGAACGGTTATTAGAAAAACATAATGATGAAAAGAACCGCAAAGCGGATATCCTGGGATATTCATTGAAGAAATTCTCACAGCTATGCAAACACATCGACGGCGTACAGCCGGGATTGTATCTACTAGGCGCTGAAACCAATGTCGGTAAGACCGCGATGCTGACCAATTTGTTGCTGGACATCGCTGATAGCAACGATGATGTGCGCATCGTCTATTTTTCGATGGATGATCCATGGAATGTCATTATTAACCGTTATCTGGGGATTCTTACATCGATCAATCTGAATCAGGTACAGCGGTGGCAGGATAACTACGCTGATGCTGACAAGCTTAAAAAAGCCTACGATTACCTGATGGCGATGTCTAAAGCGGGTCAGCTTTACATCAAGGACCAGAGCGAAGTGAATACCTACGATCAGATCGAAGCGGTGATCCGCGAACACTACGACGAGGACCTGGTCGTCTTTCTGGATGGATTATACAATGTCAAAGTGGCATCGTCGGGCAGCATCAGAGAGATTAACATCGAACGGGCTAATAAACTCAAAACCCTGGTTGATACCTATCACATTCCGATAATATGTACAGCAGAACTGCGAAAGAAAACCAGAGAGGACGGCAAAAACAAAGCCCCGACGATTCATGATTTCATGGAGACCGGCAAATTCGGTTACAATGCCAACGTCGCCTGGTTATTATCATCCGATTACAATTACAAAGAAGATAATGAGATTCCGGTTAAGCTTAACTATGAGAAAAACAAACTTTCTCATTACAAGGGATATCAGGAACTGACCTTTATCAGAAACAAAGGCATCGTTAAAGAGGGCAACTGTAAGGTTCATAATATGCTCCAGAATCTGGCACCCCAGACTTTAGGGGAGGAAGATTTTTGCTAATGGAAAAGACAATCGTAAAAATTGACAGAAGCACAGCACAGGAATGGCTTCCGGTGACGATGCATCGGGGTATATTCACAAGCTGCAATAACCTGCCATCGAAACATTGGATACTTGAAATGGAAAAGAAGAGCCTGGACGTCGAGAAATTGACGCTCGGGCAGGAGCGCAACGCATTGTCCGGCGTCGGCGTTTACAGAACGGATAAGCACGTGATCCGCGACTATCATGATTATTGCATCGGATTCAACCTCGCGCTGTATCAGGGTGTTCTCGATGATGTTGAAAAAAGCATCGAAGGTAAATTATCATCGGACCGGTGTGAAAAGAAACGAGCAGAGACTGCATTGCAGAAGATTCATTTATACAAGCTCGGGCACAAGATTGCGATGATAATATTATCTGAAGCGTACCGCCAGCGCAAGTATGAAGATCTAACCATTACCAAGGAGACGATCTTGTCATACCTCGGCCATCGTTCTTCAGATAAAAGAATCTACCGCCAGATTGATGAAGCGATGTTTTCGCTCAAGTGGTTGGATTACGTAATATACCACTACAAAACAGAAAAGGGCATGGGATTGAAGAATATAAAGATGGGAAACTTTATTTATAATATGAAAAGTGATAAAAAATCCTACGTCGTCGATATTAACAAAGCCTTCCTCGGCTGCATCGTACATGTGTTGAGCGAAGAAACCAAAGAGTTATCCGAGTCAGACAAAAGATGCGCACTAGAACGTGGCTATTATTCCTATCCTACGGATACGTTATCAAAGACGCGAGATTATTCAACCCACGCTTATTTATTAACCCATTTTTTAATATTAGATTCCGGTAATAGTAAACTGAGCGATGCCGAGCACAAGGTAATAGCCTACGCTGCATCGGGATTTATGAAACGTGCTAATATTAATAATATAAGGGTTAGTAAAAGAAAGAACGATCTGATAAAAGCATTATTAGAAATTGAGATCATTGAAAAGATCGAACCGGGCATCGAACAACTGAAAAGAATCAAACCTTCGAGGTTCGACGATGTACAAATTCGAATCTATATTAAAAAGTAATCTTTTG
>CAZSOP010000284.1:0-5903 GCA_964608385.1 uncultured Cytophagia bacterium | reverse complement strand
CTTGGCGTTTTCTCAGCGGTAAAAAAAGTACTCATTATTCGGAAGAACCAAAATTAATATCCTTTGATTCACCAGCCAAAAATAATTAAAATAATCAACCCTAACTTCCTAAAAGGGTAAAAAAGGGGATCTTTATGATCAAAAAATTGCTTTTAATTCTCACCTCCATATTAATTGCGGGGGCATTGATTTATGGATTTACCGCAGAACGACCAAAATCCAAATCAGAGAAAACACCGAGCAAAAAAACAAGCGACGTAACACCACCAATCGCCCAGCCGCCACAAGAATAAGTATTCTTGACCAACCAGAGGGTCAGCTACACATATTGCATCATTCACCACAAGGCTGAATGACCGTCAGAGATGACTGCATAATTCACCTTGAGATACGTACATACCCGGGAGGCACCCTATGAACAAAAAGCACCTCTTGATTGCACTCTGTTTGACGCTGGCACTTTGGTTCGCATCCATCGAGCTAATTCCTTTGGCAACAATCAAAAAACAGAATCAAAATTCAACTCATTTTTACAAGGGGCAAATCTCTGATACCGATCTAAGGGTTAGAATCGACGAACCTCCGGTATCTCCTCCTATTGTTCCTCCGCCTCTGGATGACTCAAAAACATCCTGAATCATCCATCAAAAAACCTCTCCTAAACCGAGAGGTTTTTTTAGTTAAAAATCTTGTCGTTAAAATACAAAGAGATTTATGCCCGGCCGGCAAAGCTGAAATGATACAATTTCTATATTTCAGATACCATTTTGGAAGCAGTCAAGAATTGCGATATTCAACTATCTGTGGCGGGAAATGGTTTTGATAAAATCATCTTACCAGAGTCATCAAGTCTTATCAGATTACAGTCATTGAAAGAGCTGGTAAAAATTTAGCGTTTTCTTACTTGTTGATCGTTTGATTTATTTTCCTTATATTTTATCCCTGATCATTTAATACCTGCCGGTTTTTGCCTGTCGGCCTGCAGAAATATTTGAACAAAGAATTCTGCAGCAGAATCCTATTATTTGATCCAATAATAATTTTAGATAGTATAGTGGTGAAAAAACGGCTGCAGCGCTTTCATCGTCCTGATCCAAGTCTGTTACCTGAATAATTCACATTACCTGTAATCACATCTATGTTTTAGAATAATGAAAAAAACAGCAGAAAAGAACAAATTTTGTAAATCCCTGCCATTCAGCCAAATTTCACCGGCGAAATTCCCCTTTTTTTATGGGTGGATTATCGTATTCATCAGCACAGTCGGGATGCTCGCCAGCATACCCGGCCAAACCATGGGCGTGGGCGTCTTTACAGACTTTCTCATCAATTCGATGGCTGTCAATCGCGTTCAAATCAGCACAGCCTACATGATCGGTACAATAGGAAGCAGTTTTATCCTGCCCCTTGCCGGCAAATGGCTGGATCGTTTGGGTATAAGGGTAATGACGGTAATGGTTTCAATCGGCCTGGGTTCAAGTCTGATTTTACTTTCACAGGCGCCGCAATTTCAAAGATGGTTGTTTTCAGGTTCTTTTTTATTTACCATGATAATATTGTCCATTCTCTTTCTCTTCATTCGTTTCTTCGGTCAGGGATGTCTGGCGATGATTTCACGCGTAGCTATAGGCAAATGGTTTAATCATCACCGCGGCCTGGCATCAGCAGTAAGCGGCGTCTTCGTTTCACTGGGATTTAACTCGTCTCCGGTGTTTTTGAATAGCCTGGTACAATTTCATGGCTGGCAAAAAACGCTCATCATATTGGCAACTGGCATCGGCGTTGGAATGGGGGTGTTGGGATGGATATTTTACCGGGACAATCCCGAAGCGTGTGGCTTGAAAATGGATGGTAATCTCGGCAAAGAAAAAGTCGCCAGGTTCGAAGCGAGAATCCCCCCGACCAAAAAAGAATTCACCAAATCCCAAGCCATCCGGACCCTGGGATTTTGGGCCTTCAGTCTCGGAATGGCAGTGGTCGCCCTGGTCATGACGGCGGTAACGTTTCACATCAGTTCGATCGGGGCAGAACAAGGCTTGACGCGCGATCAGTCTTATCTGGTTTTTTTCTGGATTTTTCCGTTCAGCATTGTATCCAATTTTTTCTGCAACTGGATTAGCGACCGAATCCAGCATAAATGGCTGCTGATGGTTACCATGATAGCACAAATTGCGGCTTTGCTGGGGTTGCTTATCTTTGAACAGGTCAACGGCCGTATTCTTTTCAGCATCGGACAGGGCACCGCGGGTGGAATGTTCGTGGCCCTCGCGACGGTTGTGTTTCCGCGATTCTTTGGTCGTGAACACCTGGGCGAAATCAGCGGGTTTTATATGTCGATTCTTGTATTCGCCAGTGCCATTGGTCCGGTCCTGTTTAGTGCCTTCAGAACATTAAGTGGAAGCTATGAAATGATCTTTTTATTCTCGATTCTTATGCCACTGGCAATATTATTGTCATCCTTCAAAGCCAATAATCCGCAGCTGGATATAGACTAGGCGCTTTTTCACCTCCTTGTATTTTCCCGCCTGCAAGCTATAAAGGTAAATGCCACTCGGAACCGGCCTGCCGGCATCATCGCGTGCGTCCCGGACAACGCTGTGAACGCCTCGTTTCTGAATATGAACGCAGAATGAGATAGATTATTGTGTCAATAATTTGATTTTAGAAATGATATTTTCAATTCTTTCCGGCTTGCGCAGATAATCGATTTTGGAATCATTGTATAACACATTGTCGATAAGCTTGGTATTTCGCAACACAGAGTATAGCAGAATCGGTCCGCTATAAATTTTGCGAATTTCGGGTATGAGCAATATTCCGGTTCGTCTGCCATCATCTGTTTCTTCTACATTGAAAAAATTCTGCGGGGGCATCATGATATCCATAATGATAATATCGTACTTTGAATCGCTCTCCCCTAACCTTTCGAGAGCGGTTTCATAGTTTGTAAAAAATTGGATGTCCATTCCGTATAATTCCAGGAGTTCTTTCGAACTCTCCAGGTTATAGGGGTCGTCATCAATCCACATAACGTTCATTCTTCTCTCCCTACATTTTTGGGTAATTCGATTCTAAAAATAGTTGGATTATGATTTTGTTTGACATAAATTTTTCCATGGTGTGTCTCAACAATTCGTCTGGCAATGTACAAGCCAATACCCGATCCTTCGCTCGAATGTTTTTTTGCATTTCCGGCCCGTTGATGTAATTCAAAAATCCTTTCCTTCCAGTCTTCCTGGATGCCTATTCCCATATTTTCGATATCGATGATAGATGTTCCATCTTTAACCCCGACCCCCCGAATGTAAATTTTAGCGCCTTTGTTCGAATAGCGTATAGCGTTGCGCAATAGATTAAAAAAGACATGCTTCATATAGGTTTCATCGAGCATGATATATTTTTCTACATTTGTATATCCAACATATTCAACAAGTATATTATTTCTTTTGGCATATTCCCTTACAATTTCAATCACCGGTATGATAACATTGCTGAATATTTTTTTATAATCCAGGTTGAGGCTGATGGTGTCGGATCTCAGGAAATCAAAATTATCAAAAACATATCGTAAAAATTCACAATGCAATCTACCTGCGTCCAACAACTCTCCCAGCTTTTTATCCCCCCCGATTGCATGACCAAGCCTGCGCTTTAACAGTTCAAAGGTCCGCATAATCGGTTCAATGGGTGCAATCATTTCATGTTCTGCGGTTTCAAAAAATGACTCTTTTTCTTTTAAATTCTTTATGGCCTCTTCTTTATGCCTGTTGGCCTGTCTGGTTTTCTCTTCCAGCTGTTTATATTGATATAAATTATTGAGAGCAATGGATGTCGAATCAGAGATAAGCTTCATACGTTGCTTTTTTTGTTCGCTGTAGATCTGATCCTTTCCCTCAAAATAAAAGACACCTCTGATATCTTCGTGCTTGTCAAAAATCGGATGTATGAGACAAACATTCTGTTCACTAATATCGGGAATATCCTGATTCTTCTTATAGATTTTAATATGATCATCGACATTCATTTCTACAGGATAATTTTCCTTTGTCTGCAAATGAGTTTTGATATAATACAAAAGAGAATTTTCAAACTCTATTTCTTCAACCTTGTCATTTCCATCAAATGGATTTATGATTTTAAGCGTATTGTTTTCATCCAAAACTTCCAGCAGGCCAAAATCTATATCCAGATATTTACAGCCCGCTTTTAAAATTTGATAGAGTATTCCGTTAAAATCCTTGCCATCACTCTTGAGCATGATTTCATCGATTCGCTTTAGTTCGTTGATATCCAACAGCTTGACATTTTCCATTGCCTGGGCAATACTGCGGACAAAAATACCAAGCAATTGGATATCGTATTCCTGAAACAGCCAATCAATTTCCGTGTCCTCCCGGGGTTTAATATCAACACTGATCTTTCCCAAAACTTGTCCGGAGCTCACCAACGGTAAATCAACCCAAACAGGATAGTTTTTCTTTTCCAGTTCATCAACGAGGTAACACTCGTGCAAATGAACGGGTTTAATATACTTGCTCTCCTGAAGACGGCTATCAGTAAACTCGATGATATAATAGAGCCGCGGTTCGGAAAAAAGATTGTTCAGGATATAACTGTCCGGCTTTGAATTTTTCGCATTAAGGATGACATTTTTATCCAGGTGTATATCAACAATATCCCGTTTAAAGCGATTTTCGTCATTTGGCTTTGACGCTTTAAATCCACGCAGATAAAAATTCTCGGAATTTTTCGTAACCCCGTAAAATCGGCAGCGATCAAAATATATTAACTGTAAAAAACAACGATAGAATATTTCTTCAATATCATGCAGGCTTTTGGCGCGGCTAAGCTCGATAATGGACTCGAAAACGCGGGTTCGTATGGTACTGTCTCGCACAATCTCAATAACCTTGGTCGTACCGGGAATCCGTTTGGAAGTGATACTGGCGATACGCTCTTCCATCCGCAGAGGATGACTAAAAGGCCATTCTGCCCGAACATGTTTACCTGTATTTATAAATGCCTGGTAAGAGGGACAATTTTTACAATGACCCATTTCCCGTTTTGTTGTTGAACGATAAGGTTCAAAAACCTCAAAACATTTTTTTCCTCTGACCTCTTCAAGGGTATGGCCGAACTCATTCGCCTTGGTTTTGTTGACGTAAACCAAATCAAACTTGTCCGGGCCCTCCGCCATTTCTATAACCGAAATCTCGGCAGGAATATTATCGACAATATTCTCGCAAAATGATTCATTCGAATTTTGATCGCCATCCGAATGCCTGAATAAAGTCTTGATGTTGGATTTGGTAGACATGACTATTCCTGTCATTTAATTCAACATTTTTTTGATGTGTTCCCCTCACCCTTAAGATAACGCTGAAATATGCTAACTGTCAACACGAAATTCACAAAACTTGTCGCGATGTACTGCAAATGAGAGATTAAGACAGATTAAAATTACTTGGCCCCAACAAGCCAATTTCAAATGCAATGTAGAGCAGTAATGCCAAAAGTGCCAGCGAGGTGAACAAAATCAGTGCGATGATAAACTTTATAAAGCCTATAATTTCACTCATGATTTGATCTCCTATGCTGTTGAATTTTTGCGTTAAATTTCGTAACATATTATGTGCTTCCGATATAAACCAACAAGCTGAATTTGGATATGGGAAGCATCTCTGTTGCTCCAGTGATGTCAAAACAGTTGTTCGATATTCGTGCCGGGAAGATAGTTGAAATCATATCGTTTCCTCCTTTTCGTTTTCTCTTGCGCTCTGCTTTTTTTATTTGCAATTACTGTACCAACGTTTTATATAATTTATTAACAACGGGTTAATGCAATTTTTAAGGTTCTTCCGAATAATGAGTACTTTTTTAACCGCTGAGAAAACGCCAAGAAA
>CAZSOP010000283.1:0-5908 GCA_964608385.1 uncultured Cytophagia bacterium | reverse complement strand
TTATATAAAAGTGCTTTTTTTAGTCAAACAAAGTTTTTTGAATTTGTATTGATCCGACAATTTTGTCTTTTCATCGACGGGCAGAGAGGTAAAATAGTTCTTCCAGCCCGGACAAAAGTTAATATGCCAACGCCACAGACGCCCGAGTAAAGATTTGGGATTGTCGTCATACCGGGTCCGCCAACTGCAATGGGCGCAATTTTCCTCAGCCATCACTATTCTCCTTGATGCGAATTACCCCCCATATATGTAAAAGTCATTGATTTACCGGTTATGGATTTTACCCATGCTTAAAAAAAAGCATCAAAACGCGATCAGTGACAACCTCGGCTTTTTACATGAATGCTCAAGGGCTAACGAGTTGCCTTTCTCTCATCCACGTCAGATCAAACTCTCGAAAACTTTGTCTGGATCATACAAAAATTCACCATCCATTTCGATTCATAATCAGGGAATAAGAGAAATTATCGGGCATCGATACGCTCCCAATGATCATTTTGTGCTTGCGCTGTTGCCTCTATCGGTTTCTTTCCAACATAAAAATAAACAGGGCAGCAGGTTATATTATCCAATTTATCTGAAAAGGACAAGAAAAAAAATGACTGAAATAGTACCGGGGTCGAATGTCAAATTTTGCGTCATCTGAAGGAATTATTTCTCTTTCTCAACCAAATCTTTACTTGAAATTAAAACATTTTTTTTTATATTATAGCACATCACATTTTCGAAAGGATCAAAATGGCTGATACGGTTCTTGTGGTCGAACATTTACACAAGGCATTTGATTCGCTCAAAGCGGTGAACGATGTTTCCTTTGAGGTCAAAGCCGGAGAAATTTTCGGATTGTTGGGGCCCAACGGCGCCGGTAAAACCACCACCATCAACATGATTTGCTCCCTCCTGCCCAGCGATAGCGGTTCCATCACCATCAACGATACCCCCACAAGCGCACAAAATTCCGCTCTGCGAAACCGCATGGGAGTGGTTCCCCAGGACATTGCCTTGTATGAAGAATTGAACGCCCTTGATAATCTCGTCTTCTGGGGTAAATTGTATGGTTTGAGCGGTTCGGATTTGAAACGCAAAACAACAGCGTTGCTTGAAAAAATGGGATTAAAGGAAAGATCAAAAGAGCCGGTAAGCAAATTTTCCGGAGGCATGAAGCGACGGCTGAACCTGGCCATTGGTCTGTTACATGAGCCGGACCTCCTGCTGCTGGATGAACCCACCGTAGGTATCGATCCGCAGGCGCGTCATCAAATGCTGGACCTCATTCGCGAGACCGCCGACAAGGGCACGGCGATTCTATATACAACCCATTATATGGATGAAGCGGAACAGCTCTGCGACCGCCTCGCTATCATGGATCACGGCCATATTCTGGCAATGGGCTCTTTGTCCGACCTGGAAACCCTGGTCGGTGAACGCCGCATCCTGCAAATCGGCGGTTCTTTTGCAACAGAACAAATTGATAACCTCCTCCCCACTCTCTCAACAGTACAACTCATAAATCGCGACCAAACACAACTCACACTCAGCATTCCCTTCTCCATGGCGATCGGTCAGATCCTTACACTTTTGCAGGAACACGATCTGCACGTCGAACATCTGGATATTAAAAACCCAAATCTGGATTCGGTTTTTCTAAAGCTAACCGGAAGGGAGTTTAAGGATTGATCTGGCGACTATTGATAAAAGATCTGCAAAGGCGAAAATCACGACCGGCCGGAATGATCTTATGGCTGACACTGCCCCTTGTGCTGGCTTTTCTGGTGGGACTGGTCTCTTCCGGAGGATCATCTTCGGATCAACCACAAATTACCGTACCGCTGCTGATAGAAGATCATGACGATTCATTTGTTTCCCAATTTCTTCTCGGTGCGTTTAGCCGGGGCGAGCTTGGGGAACTGTTTTCACTCACCCCTGTGGATTCAGGCCTTGGAAAAGTGCTTATGGACAAAGGCAAAGCCTCAGCCCTGCTTGTCATTCCAAAGGGACTGGGCGATTCCCTGCTTGCGGGAAAAAGCACAACACTGGTTCTGGTAAAAAATCCGGCCCAATCCTTTCTGCCCAAAATCGCAGAGGAAACGATAACGATACTGGCTGAAGCAGGCGACCGGGCATCTCGCCTGTTGGATTCTCCCTTGAAAGAAATCAATACTCTCAACACACAGGACAACACAGCAGCGGACATTGAGGTAGCGCGCATTGCTGTAGAGATCAATCGCGTCATCAGGCGGGTTGACTCTCTGCTCTTACCGCCATTGCTAAAGCTTACCGAGCAAAAAATCAGCAAGGAAGAAAAAAAATCCGCGTCGTCGTTCTCACTCTATGCCTATTTGCTCAGCGGCGTGGTGATTATGACATTGATGTTTATGCTGGATAATCTCGCCAAAGACATCTTTGTTGAACGAGAACAAAAAACCCTTTTTCGCCTGTTGACCACCCCGGTGACTCGCAAACAGTTCATCGCCTCAAAGCTGCTTTTCATGTGGCTGATGACGTGCATATCTTTATTGCTGGTGTGGTTAGTTGCGATCATTGTTTTCAGTATAACGCCACCCTCATGGCTTCTTTTTGCTTTGTTTGCCATCGTCAGCACCGGGGCGTTGAGCGCTCTGGCCGGACTGCTTTATTCCTTTATCGCAACCCGAACGCAGGCTTCGGGGATTGTTCCCGCATTTATCATGGTATTTGCCATGCTCGGCGGTGCCATGATTCCCCTGGAAACCCTGCCCGGATTCATACGGCAACTTGCACCATTCAGCCCTCTCTACTGGGCCGTCTATCCCTGGCAGCGCCTGATGGCATTTGGAGACCTAAACTTTGGCGTTCTTTTATTTCTGGGCGTACTGGCTGCCTTTACGTTGGTCGGGAATGGGTTAACATTTATGATCATTAACAGACGGGTACGCCTGTGAAATCATTAATCATCGTCACCCTGCAACACTTTAAACGGCTGCAACAAGACAAGACAGCGATCATCTGGATGCTGATCGTGCCGGTAGTATATATGTACATCTTTGGGCACGCTTTTCAGCGAAATCAGGATCCCAGGGATGCACAAGGGTATCTGGCTGTTGTAGACCAGGACAAGGGAAAATTCGCACTGCGGTTATTGCACAATCTCAAGTCCGAAAATCTCAACATCAACCAACTCGACAGTTTGCCCGCGGAACTCCCCCTTCGTATGTTGGTCATCCCGGACTCTTTTTCAACAAAACTGGAGACCCGTCAGGAGGTCACCCTCAAACTCATGCTCAAACCCTCCGCTGATCAGGAGGCGACAACCACCGTGACCCTTGCGGCGCAAAAGGCGCGCTGGCGGCTGCTGGCGGACATGGCGGAAACTGTATTAAACGACTCGCTGAACCAAACCGCAGTATGGCAAAACATAGATGACCGCACGCCCCGGATAACGGTAAAATCAGAGTGGGCCGGCACCCACCGCGTCATTCCTTCCGGTTTCAGTCATCAGACACCGGGCACCATCGTCATGTTTACCATGCTGGTCATGTTTATCTACGGCGGTATTATGGTGCTGACGGAACGGCAGTCCGGAACCCTGAGACGTCTACTCGTTTCACCGTTATCGTTTTGGCAATTGTTCGGCGGCAAAATTGTCGGTCTGCTCTTTATCGCTCTGGCTCAAATCTTAGCCCTCCTCCTTATCGGGTGGCTGGTCTTTGATGTCTATTACGGCCATTCCGTCATAGGAATATTCCTTCTTGTCTTATTTTTCGCGCTGACGATAGGAACGCTGGCCTTGTGTCTGGGATTTCTGGTGGATGAAGAGGACAAAATGGTCGGCATTTCCATTACCCTGGCGATTTTGCTCGCAGCGCTAGGGGGATGCTGGTTCCCCATTGAAATCGCACCCGGCTGGATGCAGACTCTGTCGCTTTTTTTACCCTCGGGGCTGGCCATGGCCGGCTTTCATCGTTTGATGGCATATGGATATGGATTGCGGGAAATCCTTCCCTATCTTGGCGGCCTGGCGCTCTACAGCATAATGGCGTTGATAACAAGCAGGTTGCTGCTAAAAAAAATATCCCAAATCTAATCCTCTCAGAATGAATTTTATGCTCGGGGATTCGAAAAAACCATGAAACCCTTTTCAGGGAAAATACCCGCAGAGGTTGAGGTTTATATTGTATAAAACACCCACACGACATACACACCATGTTGCGTTATGATTGCCTGTCAACTTTAAATTTGCATCAACAAATTGTAGTGATTTTTTAATTTAATGATTGCGTTAATATATCAAATACCGTAATATTAAAACACAGTGGTAGAGCAAATAATAATTTAGGAGGAAATGTGAAAAGAATCATTTTACTACTGGTTTTGGCTGTGAGTTTGTATGCAGCTGATGGTAATTTGCGCTATTCGATTACGGTTGAAAAATTCAAAAACGAGGCCGGCTGGAGTGGTCGCTGGAATGTGGGTGATGGATTTACAACCATGATGACCAACGCTTTGCATGAATCCGATCATTTTATCGTGCTCGGCGATGCCGAGATGCGTAACGCCGCCATGGCGGAACAGGATCTGGCAACCTCCGGCCGTGTAGCCGGCGGTAAAAAGGCGCCAAAAACGGGACGCCTGACACCGGCGCAGTTGCTGGTACGCGGTTCGATCACGCATGTGGAAAGCACCACAAAAAAGTCATCGGGCAGATTGAGTTTCAAGGGAGTCAGCCTCGGTAAAAGCGGTGGCAAGGGTGAGGTGAATATCACCCTTTATCTGGTGGATTCAGAAACAGGACAGGTCAAGGCATCGACCGAGGTCGTTGGTGAATCCGGTCGATCAGGCGTCTCGGTCGGTTACCACGGATCAAAACTGGGCGGTTTAACCGGCGCTTTGGCCGGATTTGAGAAGGACAATGTCGGCAAAGCCTGTGCTGATGCGGTCGGACAAGGTGTTGAATTTCTGGTCAAACAACTGGAAGAGGTACAATGGCAAGCCACCGTGATCATGGCCGGCAATAACATCATCCTCAATCGCGGTACCCGTGAAGGCGTTGAGGTCGGCGATAGGTTTATAGCCGGAGAAACCGAAGAACTGGTCGATCCGGATACGGGTGAAGTTCTGGATTACGATATGACCATTGTCGGCGAACTGGAGGTCACCAAAGTCAAGGAAAAAGTGGCCTATTGCAAAGTCGTCAGCGGTAATGTGGAAAAGGGGATGACGGTTTTTCCCAAATAGAGCTGTTTTTATCCCAATATAAAACAAACCATATCGGCCAGTTTTTATTATCGCCCGGGGTCGGACCGAGGCGTGATATTAAAAGTCACAAACAACGACAATTTTGCCGCCAAAAAAGGGCCTTTTGCAGGAAAAAAAGTTGCACGGAGCGCATTTCGAGTCAAAACGGAATTCTTGTTTAAAAGGCTCTTTTAGGTCTGTTTTATGCTCGTCAATTTTTTAATGCGCATAATCGCATAAATTGCCTTTACATTCAAAAAAAAATCGCTATCCATGTATTCTTGCAGATAACGACACTATGAAATAATTGATAGTATACCTGAAAACGATAACAATCAACTACCCGGTTCCCCGAATTACAATCACAGAAGATAGCCAGGGGACTAGAGGAAATCCTGTATACGCATAAATTCAATATTTTGATTTTTTTCTTGCATTTCATCATATCCCACCTTATATTTCTTTAAATATCCAATATGGGCACAGCAGAGAGTGTGAGTCGTTGATTTATTCTCCTTTGCTGGTTGGATATAGCTTTTTATATCTCAACACTTTCCAAATAAATTTCCGCATCAAAGCAAAGCAACAACGTAGCACAAATGGAATTGATTCGATTCCATAATTATGTGCATGAACAAACAGTATGTTATTGTGGATTTTATCACATCTTCGCAACCGATTTTTTTCCAGAGGG
>CAZSOP010000282.1:0-6019 GCA_964608385.1 uncultured Cytophagia bacterium | reverse complement strand
GTTTCTTGGCGTTTTCTCAGCGGTTAAAAAAGTACTCATTATTCGGAAGAACCATTTTTTCTCAACCCGGAGGCCATCCGAGGTTCCTCCCTCCCAAAAGATGCAGGTGAATGTGAAATACGGTTTGTCCCCCATCCCGGTTGCAATTCATAACCATTCTGTAGCCGGATTCTGCAATTCCCTCTTTTCCGGCCAATTCCCTGGCGCGGTTGACCATATCTCCGATCAGGGAGCTTTTTTCCGGGGTCAGGTCATTCAGGGTCTCGATATGCTCTTTGGGGATCACCAAAAAATGCGTCGGCGCCTGCGGATCAATATCCCGAAAGGCAAGCATTGTTTCGTCCTCATAAATGATATCCGAAGGTATCTCTTTTTCCGCGATCCGACAAAATAAACAAGCCATATTCTCTTCCTTTCTATTATTATACTTTTATGTTGCTATTGTGCTATTCTTCTGTATAGATATCCGGACGCAGACAGAGTGTGTGAAAACGGAATCATTTTTATCAATGATTTAAAATTAATCAAAACCGCTGAGACAACTAAATCCATTGCTTTCCTCTGCGTATCTCCGCGTCCTCTGCGGTGAAGGCTCTTTGTAACAAAGATTTATTCACCACAGAGAGCCCGAAGGTAAACAGAGAAAAAATAAAATCCATTGCTTTTCTCTGCGTATCTCCGTATCCCCTGCGGTTATCAAACGTCAAAAAATCAACGTTTGATTCCCGGCCCAGGCAATATCGTTTAAATGATCCGTTTTCGCAGGTTGGATGTATTACTCGAACCGGAATTTTATATCTCCCCTGCCGCAATCAATAGCTTGGCAGCGCCTACGATCCCGGCTGTTTCACTGCGAAGCCGTCTCTTGCCCAAATCGAGAAATCGCGCTCCTTTCCGCCTGGCCAAATCAAGCTCCTGGTCGGTAAATCCCCCCTCCGGCCCGACAAGAAGCAAAACAGAGCGGCTCTCCGGTTTTACGGTTCTACCCTCTCCCGGATGGGCAATGTAGACCTCTTCGCTTTGAACCGTTCGCAAAACCTCTTCAAATGAGCTTACCGCTTCAACCCGTGGACAACGGCAACGACCGCTTTGTTTCATCGCGCTGATCACTTTTTTTTGCCACCGCTCTTTACGCCCCGAAGGCTGATTGACGGAGCGCTCACAAAGCATGGGTGTAAATCGATCTATTCCGATCTCCGTTCCCTTTTCAAGAACCCATTCAAAAAGCATGGATTTGGGAACCGCCTGCGCCAGGGTAAGTGACAGAGAGGGCTCATTAATACCGGATCTCACCCTGGAAATGGAAACAACTGCTTCCCGTTCATCCAGCGATTCGATGATACCCTCATATCGGTTTCCCTCGCCGTCAACGACAACAATCGGACTCTTCCTGCGCTTTCTCATTATTTTTACCGCATGTATATACTCTTCGCCGCCTAGCCGAAGAGAATCCTTTCGGATATATTGAGGCGCAACATAATATTGTTCAACGTGTGACATATTCAAAACCAGGCATTAAGATCAAAAATGAATTCTCCATCACCATCGAGATTTAAACCATAATCAAAACGCAGCAGGTACGAGTAGGGCAGCTGGACATGAATCCCGGCTCCATATCCGGACAAAAACCTTTCTTTGTCGATCTGTTCTCCCCGCGACCAGGTGGTCCCGGTTTCCGCAAAGATGGCACCATGGAGAGCAAACGGCATATTGCTCGAAGAAGGACCAAACATCGATTCATCCACTGAAAAATGTTGCAGCGAAACGATCGGAAATCGCAATTCCAGTTGTGACAGCAAACGATAGTCTCCCTGTCGTACCTCGGCATAGTGGCCGCGAATGCGTTCGCTATATCCGAGATAATGACGGGCATACATCGGGTTATCACCTTGCAACAGGTCGCCGGCACTGCGCATGGCCAGCGAAATACCTGCCGGCAGCGGTATATAGCAACGGACATCAATGCCGGAACGCAGATAATCCACCTGAGAGGGATAATGTACTTTTTCGATATAGGTTTGAAAAAACAAACCGCTTTTGGGATATTCGACCAGGTCCCGGTGATCATACTTGAAAACAAGAACAAGCGACGGCAAGCGGTCCGTATGGTCACCGCCGGCGCTCAGGTATTCATACTGGAGGGGAAAACCGATGCTTTGATAGCTGACTATGACGCTGGTATAGGTACAAAGTCCCCAGCGTTTGCCGATATCGATCAATCCACCGCGACTGGTCATGTCAAAACGCTCCACTTCCAGACCACGGCTTCGTACCGTTCCGGCAAAGGCTTTCAGGGTCAGATACAAATGAGTATCACCCCATACCCGGGGATTGGCATAATAGAGCGAGAATCCGGAATTATATCCCAGCCAGCCGGAAAGACCGATATTCGTATTGCGGCCGCGAAAATTGCGGTGCACGATACCGGCACCATAGGACAGTTTTTTCCAATCCCGTTCATTGGCATACAGGATTGGATAGGGAAAAATGAACCAGCGCTCGGTAACCATCACCAGCACGGTGACGCCATCGGGTTGTTCGATCGCCTCTATTTCGACGCGATTAAAAAGCTGAAGATTTTCAATCCGCTGCTGATCCCGTTTGAGCATTTCCATATCCAATTCGTGTCCGGCTGCAGTCTCCATCTCGCGCAGGATAACGGACTCGTGTGTTTTTTCGTTACCGACGATAATAATATCATTTATCTGTCGGACAGAGTCCTCGGCCCCATTAACGGATTGGAAAACCGTCCCGGTCAGAAAAAGCGAAAAAATTAAAACAAAGCGTTTAATGGGTTTATCCTCGTCGTTATAATTTATTAAGCAGTCTCATCGTCACTCTATAAGAACGATCGGTTGCATTCAGCATCGCCTGAGCGAAATCAAATCGCACCAAACCGTCGAACAACAACAGAGAAAAGCCTGCATCCGCCAACCAGTTGATGCCGGTAAAATCCTGCAGCAAGTGATCTTTTACCGTTTTTGAGTTCCAGGCATCACCGGTCTCGAGGAAGAGGCCGAAAGACATGGAATCCAAAACCGGAGAGCGGTACCATCCCAATGCCCGTACGATCGCGCCGCCGAAAAGATAATTCAGGCGTACTAAAATCATATTTTGACCCCGGCGGTAAAATTCGGGAAAGGCACGCAGAGATCCGATCCCCCCCAAGGAGAGCAGGTGCTGATTGGCCACGCTGCCTTTTCGGAAACCGAGAAAGACGTTCGTTGCGATATGCTGATGACGAAATGTCGGAATATACACTCCGCCCTGTATAAACAGACCGGTTGTGTGAAAATCTTTAAACGTTTTTTGAAATTTGGTTTGTAAATACCATCCTCTATCGGGAAAGTAAGAGTTATTGCGATAATCTAAAATAGCGGCCCATTCTATCAGGGTCTCTCTGCCTTCGGTCACTGCCGGATTGGAGCGAAATGATTTCGACCAGCTAAAAAGTGTCGGGGCAAAATCGGTGTTTGTTTGCATGGATAAATACCGGTAATGGCTGATCTTGTAGCGCAGGAAACTGAGATAACCGATTTTATGATCCATAATAAAGCGATAGCCCTGTTTACCGTAATAATTACGGAAATCTTCGCGCAGCAACAGGCAGGCCAAACTATTTTCCAGATTTCCGATCACCCAGGATTCGTTCGTTGTGGTTTGCCGAAAAAGCTGAATTCGCAAAAAAAGACGGTTGGCCTGAAAAAACCGTTTTTCCATGCCGGCCTGATATCGCCAGCTCTTGTTTTTAAGACCATATCCGCTCTGAAAATCGAAGGAGATTCTTTCTTGCTGCAGAGCCTTTAAAAAGAGTCCGGCGTGTAAATAGAGCCCCTCCACGCGGTTGTAATGGGGACTGGTCCACAAATTGACTGTCTCATAATCCGAAAGCGGATCATCATCTATCCGTTGAAACTCAAATTGTGCAAATAAAGACCGGCCAATAAGCAAAAGAAAAACCGTTATGAAAAAGCCCCTGAATGTGAACAATGCATGCATGTTTATTTATGCGTTTTTGATTTGCGCCGTATTTTCAAAATCACTGTTGTTCCTTTTTTGCTCGGTTTGAAATCCACCTCATCGACCAGGTTTCGCACCAAAAAGATACCCCTGCCGCTCTCTTTGAGTAAATTCTTTGGATCGAGCGGATCCCGAATGCTTTTTACGTCAAACCCATACCCTTCATCGGTGATCCGAACCGTCAGCTCGTCTCCTGCGATGGAAAAGGTAACAGTAACTTTTTTATTTTGATCCTCTTTATTGCCGTGAAAAATAGCATTCGCCACAACCTCGGTCACAGCTATCGCCAGACTGTCCAGTTTATCCTGAGAAAGCTTGAGCGCTTTGCCCCATTTTTCAGCTTCCCGCTCAACCCGCTGGATATTTTCGCACTTGCTGGATATAACCACTTTTTTAAAAGTGGACATAACGTCCTCAGTATTAACCTAAATATTATTTTTAAAAAAACCAATTTAATTTGATATCTATATTATTAAAATAATATATCTTTTTATCTGCATTTTTCACAGCTTGCCGAACCGCGTCGAAAATCAGATACAATTTTGCGGATGGAGCATAGCGTATTCGCAAAATCGGCCCATAACTGGCAAACGTTCCCTGTTTATTCCTGACCTGGTTTCCGCGTTGATCCGGTTGGTAACGCCACTGATCGCGCAAATACAGCGTATATCCCGGCGACACGGTAAACAGCTCGTTATAATTGTAATGAACAAAAATATGCAGCCATTGATTCCGTCTGCTGGAAATAATTTTCTCCGACCATTTTTCCCATAGCAATTGTCCATTCTCTTCCAGCTGCAGACGATAGTCCATCGAAACAACCGTTCTCCTGCTGATCCGGCAACTCAACGAATCATAAACAGCAAATTTTCGAAAGACAAAACTGCGGATGGCGCTATCCATTTCTTCATAATCATAATCGACATAGTTCGCCAGCACTTCAAACGATTGCGACAAGCGAAAACGCTCTCCAATCCGGTAATATATGGTCGGATTCAATCTGAAAATACGGTTCCAGTTGTTATCCGCACTTCTTTCACCGAAGATATAAACCATATGATATAGGTTTACGCCAATATTCAAATTGAGTTTCAAAGATTTATTAAAAATATGCTCAAAACAAAGCCGGGAATTTATGCGCAGTTCATCCCGGTCATCGTAATTGTTGGTATCCGGCGTGTCGTATTTAAATCGGCTTGTGGAGGCAAATGCATAAATACGATGCGAGTCTGAAAGTCTGACATTGAATCGTGTACCGAGATAATAGCGCTCGCTTTGATTATCCGGGGTAATAAAAGCGGTCCGTCTGGAAAATGGATTCTTTACCGAAGGTTTACTCAGATCATAGAGCTGAGACTGAGCATTATAGGAAAACTCGACCTCTCCCTCTATTCCTTCGGCATCGATGCGGCCAATCACGCTTTGATTGATCATCTCATCATTTCGTTTTCTGCTCTTTTGCAGCGTATCGGCACTGAGGGAGCTTACCTGAACATCTTTATTTAAAAAGACGGTTTGGGCGAGAAGATGAAACGCCGGTGACACCCGATAAGTCAGTGTATTGTGAATCCCGGAAACGTGTTCCTGAAAACTCTCGATATCTCCGCGCAATGACGTATAATTATCACGGCGTCGCTGCCAGGTATAAATATGCAGGGAATCCATTGTCCCGGGTGTAAAAATTTTCTTCAGCCGGTAACCGGCATTCAAATCCTTATTGCGGCGGTCGGCGAAACGGTCTTCACCCAGCGCAAAGCGCAAAGAATGATCGTATTCTTCCCATTCGATGTGGTCGGCGGCGGCATCAAAAGAATAATAGAGCCCGGAATCATTTCGACCAAACCGCCTGTCCCATTTGGGACCGGCAGAGGCTTGCAGATGAACCTGTGGCCGGGGCGTGATGGCCAAACCGAGGCTGCCGTCATATACCTGAATATCATTATTAAAACCGGACTGTTTATCCCGGTAGACAATAGAGCTTAACCGCCCCACCAGCCGC
>CAZSOP010000281.1:0-6036 GCA_964608385.1 uncultured Cytophagia bacterium | reverse complement strand
GCACTTTTTTGGTCTGCACGGACTGGCGATTATTCCCATGCTTCTTGGGCTCGGGTGTAATGTGCCCGGAGCCTTAGCCACCAGAATTTTGGAAACGCGTAAAGAAAAATTTATTGCCGCAACAATGATGGCCTTAGCCGTGCCCTGCATGGCCCAGCTCGCCATGATCATGGGATTAATCGGTCCTTATGGTCCATTGGCCGGTTTGGCGGTTTTGGCCAGTCTCATGGTGGTGTGGGTTATACTCGGTATCCTTCTTCATCGCGTTTTAAAGGGTGAAAGTCCGGAAATTTTCGTCGAAATTCCCCCCTACCGTTTTCCCTACATTCAAGCGCTGGCGCAAAAGTTATGGCTGCGTATGATTCATTATATTAGAGAAGCCGTACCTTTTGTTTTATTGGGTGTCCTCATCGTCAACTTGCTCTATTCATTACAGATCATTGATTTTTTTGCACGGATTGTCGGACCAACGTTCACAACGCTTCTCGGTTTGCCGCCGGAAGCCGTTGGTGCGCTGATCATCGGTTTTTTGCGAAAGGATGTCGCGGTCGGTATGCTCATTCCATTAGGGCTGACCACCGAACAAGCGATTATCGCCTCGGTGGTTTTGGTCATGTACTTCCCGTGTATTGCAACATTTAGCGTCATGATCAGAGAATTAGGCCTCAAAGATATGCTCAAGGCTACCCTGGTGATGATATTATCTACCATAATCGTCGGCAGCATGTTAAATATTATACTATAATTCACGATCGCCGGTGCTGATAAAAGTATACTTCTGCGCTTTATGAATTTTGTCGGTATTATCAATAAAATTTGCCACGAATTAATGTGAGGATTTGGAAATGGTTAAAGTTGCTGCGGTCAGAACCTCGCCGGAAACGGTGCTGAATGATTATCACAGACTAATGAATCTGGCGGAATATCAAAACCACATAGATAAAACTGCTGATACGGCACTAAAGATCAATATCAGCTGGCACTTTTTTTATCCAGGTAGTTCAACGACTCCCTGGCAGCTTGATGGTGTTATCCGAACAATGAAACGCGACGGTTATGATTCCCGACTTGTACATGGGTGCCATAACCGTACAGTTGTCATCGATGCTCACCTGGGGGAACGGGAAAACAAACAAGTCACAGTCACCGATGCACATGGTCTTCGAAATTTACATTTATATGAAGGGGAAGAATGGATAAACATACGTGACGCGGTCGGTGATCTGGCGGATAATTTTCTATGCCTAAACGAGGTTTATCCCCAAGGATTTATGATTCCCAAACGCTTTATCGGAGAAAATATAATTCATCTACCCACGATTAAAACCCACATTTTTACCACGACAACCGGTGCCATGAAAAATGCATTCGGCGGTCTGCTCAATGAAAAACGCCACTGGACACATCCGGTCATTCATGAAACTCTGGTCGATTTGCTCATGATACAGAAAAAAATTCATCGCGGTGTCTTTGCTGTTATGGATGGTACCTTCGCCGGTGACGGGCCCGGGCCTCGCTGTATGCTGCCCTATATTAAAAATGTGCTGCTCGCCTCCGCGGATCAGGTGGCAATAGATGCCGTCGCCGCAAAGCTGATGGGGTTCGATCCGCTTCAAGACCTCAAATATGTAAGATTGGCACACGAGCTCGAACTCGGATGCGGGGATGTCAAAGATATCGAAATCGTTGGAGATGAAGACGTGATGCAGGAAAACTGGAACTTTGTCGGACCGTTCAAAAAAATGACCTTTGCCAGCAGAATGCAGCACAAAATATACTGGGGTCCGCTGAAAAAACCGCTTGAATGGTCGTTAAAAACCGTCCTGGCCCCCTGGTCCTATATTGCAAGCGTTGTTTATCACGACTTTTTCTGGTATCCGACACATCTCAAACGGGTTAAAAAAATACTTGCCAGCCAATGGGGTAAATTATTTCAAAACTGGGAAAAACTGGCTATCCCTCCGGATGATTTGCACACTCCCGGTTGGAAAGATGTCGGTGAAGAACCAGCAAAACTAAACCAAAAAAGCTACAAACTGTTAGCAAGAGCCTTCGGTATCCTGGGCAAAACCATTAAGGAAGCGCCCGAATTTGCAGCAAAAAAGAGACGAAAATAATGAAACGGCTGTTTAAATGGATTGCCATTACCTTCGGCATCCTTATTCTTTTGGGTTTGATATCGATTGCCGCCATTTGCAAGCGACACCACAGGTCCGGCATACTCGCATCCGGAGGTAAAATAAGCGACAACCAGGCCGCCTTTGATGTCACCTCTTACAATATTAACCTAAAAATTCTTGCAGACGAAAAAAAAATCGACGGTGTTACCCGTGTCGAACTGAAATCGTTAAGAGACAGTCTCGCTCGCATTCAACTGCAATTGGTCAGGTCCCTGAAGATTGACAAAATATCATACATGGATCATCTCTTGAAGTTTGAGCGCAAAAAAAACAATCTCTGGATTCGTCTGCCATCGCCGTTGATAAAAGGTGAAAAAATCGAATTAAGCATAAAATACCGGGGATCACCGGTGAAAGCCATAAAACCGCCGTGGATAGGTGGATTTAACTGGTCAAAAGATAATGAAGGTAATCACTGGATCGGGGTGTCATGTCAGGGAGAGGGAGCTAAAATCTGGTTTCCCTGCAAAGATCATCCATCCGATAAACCGGATAGCATTGCTCTAAATATTACCGTGCCGGAATCCTATTACTGCGCCAGCAATGGATTGCTGCGCCAAGTCAAGCAACCAGAGTCGGGATGGCTTACCTATTGCTGGAAGAGCCGTTATCCAATAAACAATTACAATATTACCATCAACATTGCAAAATATAAAGTTTTGCAACGGCATTATTTTTGTATAGATGGTTCAACCATGCCGGTCTATTTTTATACCCTTCCCGGCTTTAAACCGCAGGCGGACAGTCTTCTTGACATGGCTGTTGACATGCTTTATACGTATCGAAAACTTTATGGTGAATATCCCTTTGCAAAGGAAAAATTTGCTCTCGCACAAACCGACTACCTTGGCATGGAACACCAGACGATCAACAGCTATGGCAATAATTTTCGCAAAACAGAAATCAAAGGCGTTGTGTACGACCAACTCATGTTACACGAAATGGCTCATGAATGGTGGGGAAATAAAGTAACGGCAAAAAGTTGGAGCGATTTCTGGCTGCATGAGGGTATAGGGACCTATGGCGAAGCGCTTTACCTTTTAGATAAAGGCGGTGAATCAGCTTATCACGCCTTTTTTGATCGCATACGTCCGCGGATTCGCAATCGCAAATCTATTGTCGGCAGGAAGAATGCTACTTCTGTGCAAGCCTATCATTCCGATATTTATTACAAAGGCGCCTATTTATTGCACACACTGCGGTTTGTTGCCGGCGACAGCACCTTGATGAAAACACTCTATGCCCTTGTTAATGATTCAGCCTTTACATATGATAATATGGCCTCTACGGAGGACTTTATTAACTTTTTCTCTGACGACAATATTACCGATCTTTTGCGCTTTTATCTCTATACCACAGAGTTACCGATAATTCAAATAAAGTCGATAAATGACACGTCCTTTTCCGTCTTTACCGATAATATCACATTTAATATGCCTGTAGAAATTAAGCATTCCGGTGGATTGACAACCGCTGTTCTGGGGTCCGAGCCGGTAAGGATTACATCCTCAACAATCCCGATTGTCGATCCGCAAAACTGGTATCTCAAAAAAATAGATTCCGACTAGTTGGTTTTCTACTGTCTGAATTGTAAACTTTGGCGGACTGATCAGATGCTGCTTGACAGCACCATGTGATGAATTATCACCATAAAGGATTCGAATTGTGTTTCAGATAGCCCTTGAGATACCATCTCCCTTTCATTTTCAGTCTGTGCTTTATTCACACGGCTGGTTCCAGCTGGTTCCGTTTTACTGGCATACCCAATCCGGCACCCTCTTTTGGGCAACCCGTTTCCCGAATCAGACTCCTGTTGTTTTGCAGGTCAGGCCCGGAGAAAAAAAAGAGAAAAAAACCGTATTATATATCAGTGCAGATATTGACATAACGCCTTATAAAGATTCCTTTATTCAAAAATGCCGGCATGTTTTCAATCTCGATCTTGATCTTCGTCCGTTTTACAGGATATGCCGGAAAGATCCGGTTTTGTACAACGTCATAAGCAGCGGCCGGGGTAGATTAATGCGTTCTGAATCGATTTATGAAGATATTTTTAAAAGTATTTGCGGTACAAATATACAGTGGAAACAAGCCGTCAAAATGATCAACCGAATTGGCCAAGCCGGTAGCCGGGTCCCGGAATCGGATTACCGATGTTTCCCAACCCCCCAACAAATCCTTAACAAAGGAGAACCCTTTTTAAAAGAACAGGGACGGGCCGGCTATCGCAGCCGTTATTTGATTGAATTGTCTCGTCGTTTTTCAGACAATGAACCCAAAGCCGTAAAAGCAGAAAAAGGGGAGCTTGATGCAAAAGCGTTAAAAAACTATTTTCTCAGCTTCTCCGGCATCGGCAAGACCACGGCAAGATATTTAATGGCACTTTACGGTCATTTTGAAGAAATCGCGGTGGACAGCCTGGTGATTTCATATCTGTCCAAAACGGTATTTGGTGGTAAACAACCGAATGAAAAACAAATAGAGGCCTATTTTTCCCCTTATGGAAAATGGGCATATCTGGCATACTGGATGCAATTTATACTTGCCGGCGGCTGGCAACCCCGGGAAGAATAAATAATGGTAGCATAAAATTCATTTTATAATTAGATTATGCTAAATGTTGAAGACAACTGGATAGAGAAAATAATGATAAAACTCAAATCTCTGTATATCAACCTGTTTTTGTTGCTGCTTTTTGTTCATCTCAACCAGTGTTACCGCGCCCCAAAAAGAATTCCCGGTGTGGGGGCAGAAGAAAACCCCAGTGGTGAACCGGTCGGTGGAGGTAACGGATATCGTCAACTGTTCAACCGGGGTGATCATTACGTTACCGATCGTGCGGGTTTATTGGTCGCTCTTAAAATGGCAAAGCCGCATGAAATGATCTATGTCGATTCCGCGGCAGTCATCGATCTTACCGGCCTCGATTCACTTTGCATTCCCGGAGGCGTCACGTTAGCCGGTTCTCGCGGTAAAAACGGCAGCAAAGGAGCCCTGCTCTTTACCAAAAAGCTCGACACCCCCACCCTTTTTATAACCGGGGGGCCTGATGTCAGAATAACCGGCTTGCGATTCGCCGGACCGGACACAACCCGCCGCACCCGACAGCTCAAAAATCTGCTCAAATCCGGAGGACGGGAAGGTTATTATTCAATTCCGATCAATGACGGTATTATCTCACATCATGCCGGGTTGCTGATCGACAATTGCGAATGGTATGGCTGGAATCATGCGGCAATATTTCTAAAACCGGGTGCATGGAATGCTAAAATCTATCATAACTATATTCACCATTGTCAACGGGAAGGGCTTGGATACGGCGTATGTCTGGATAAATCGTCAGCTATTATAGAAGGTAACCTTTTTAACTGGTGCAGGCATGCTATCGCAGCAACCGGACGGCCACGAACCGAGTATAAAGCCCGTTATAACCTGGTACTCGAATATGCAAACGGACACAGCTTTGACATGCATGGCGGTGCAGATCGCGAAGATGGTACCGATATCGCTGGCCAAAAAGTGCTTATTCACCACAATACCTTTTTGGCCACAGATGTTGCTGCGGTTGTAATCCGGGGGCGTCCGCTGGAAGTATCAAAAATTCATCACAATTTTTTTAAACATAAAAGTATAGATGCTGCCGTCAAGCAAACAAATTTTAAGGGCAACCTCGAGGTCTATGACAATTTCATTGCCAGTAAATATTTTGGCATCTTTTAAAATCCCACCCGCTTTGTATGAAAAAACGGCTCTGCCTTATACAGAATATAAAGCAGAGCCGACAGCATAAAACAAATAAAAACATTCAGCTTTGAAACATTAACAGGCTCATCCGGTTAATGCGTACCCAAAACCG
>CAZSOP010000280.1:0-6036 GCA_964608385.1 uncultured Cytophagia bacterium | reverse complement strand
GTCATTTCCCGATGAATCGAAAAAGAATCTCATTCGACTGGGAATCCCTACCGACATGGCCTATTCATAGGCCGCACCAGAATGTGACGCTTGGCCGTTGCCTGCAGTCCAATTCTGAGCACAACAATAACAAATACCAGATTGGAACGCAGGGGTTATTGTTCTTGACTTTTATTTTAGTTCTCCTACACGAGCACGTAATTATCTGTTTCCCATAATCCAAAAGGGAGCCAAGAACACCATCGCCATCACGAACACGACATTCCTGAGCAAAAATCTGCATCTTCCGGTAGAAGAAAAAGCTCAAAAAGATGTTGCAGGACTTGTTTGTTCAGCAAGAAAAGAAATATACCTTCTGAAGCAACTCGCAGAAAAATACAAAACCCAAAAACGCGGTCTGATGCAAAAGATGCTCACCGGCGAATGGCGGGTGAAACCGGAAATTGTGAAACACTATGAGGAGATTTAATCATGGCCAGAGGTAAAAATCAACATGTCGTAAAACACTCCGGTGGCTGGGCTGTCAAAGGTGAAGGCAATAGCAAAGCGACCAAAGTCACTCGAACACAAGCAGAGGCCATCCAAGCGGCCGAGAATATTGCCAGAAACCAGAGATCGGATACCAAAATCCATGGCGTTGACGGCAAAATTCGGGCCGGTAATGGCTATGGGAATGATCAGTGTCCTCCAGAGGATAAAAAATAGGGGCGAATAACAGATGGATATAAAAATTAAGAATTGCAATAATATAGATTTTAGCAACATCTCGCTGGCTGAATCCAAGTTGAATATAAAATTTGCTCCAAATGGCACAGGTAAAAGCACTCTTGCAAAAGCCATTATTCTTGGTGTAATGGAACCCCGAAAACTGAGCGAACTTTTGCCATTCAAGCTTAGAGACTCAAATCCAGATAAAAAAGAGCCCCAAATTGCTGGAACGGAAAAAATCAGTACTGTAATGTGTTTTAATGAAGAGTATGTTAGCCAATTTGTTTTCCAACAGGATGAGCTGCTTAATAACAGTTTTGAAATCTTTATTAAAACAGATTCGTATAAGCAAAAAGAGCAGGAAATCGAAGAACTTGTTGCTGATATAAAGCAATTGTTCACAAGTAATCAGGTATTGGAATATTTGATCAACACATTAAAGGAAATGAGCGGAGCATTTAAGCTAACCAAAACAGGAATATCAAAGTCTTGCACCGGAATGAAGGGATTGGCTGGAGGAAATAAAATTAAACATATTCCTGCTGGACTTGAAGCTTATAAACCATTTATTCAGAGTCAGAATAGTGTTAGCTGGGTGGACTGGCAGACAAATGGCTACGATTTCGTCGAGTTATCAGACTGTTGCCCCTTTTGTACGTCCCTTGCTGCGGACAAAAAGGATCAAATCAAGAAAGTAGGTCAAGAGTACGATAAAAACATAATTAAAAATCTAGTTGCTCTTGTAAACATGATTGAACGACTTGGTGAATACTTTTCAGATGATGCCAGATCTAAATTGACGACAATTACAACCCTCCAGGATGGGATAGAAAAGGAACATGAAGAATTTTTAGTCAGTGTGAAGAGTCAGATCGACACTTTTGTTGGAAAACTGGAAAAGCTTAGGACACTTTCTGGCTTTCAATTTAAAAATGGAGAAAAAGTTGGTGAAAAATTACCTTCATACAAACTTAATCTCCAGTTTTTCTCTGAACTTAAATCAGAAAAAACACAAGAAGCAATTAAACCTATAAACGCATCCATTGATCAGATTATAAAAAAGGCGGGCATACTTGAAGGAAAAATAAATCAGCAACGTATTGAAATGCAAAGAGTTATTACAAGACACCAAAAAGATATCAATGAATTTCTGGTCTACGCTGGATATAATTACAAGGTGGAAATTGCGGGCGAAGACGAACATGCACAGCTGAAACTACTTCATATCGATCATACACAACACCTCAAGGGAGGTAATCAATATCTTAGTTTTGGAGAACGAAATGCATTTGCGATTGTCCTCTTTATGTATGAATGTTTGTCAAAAAAACCTGATTTAATCATTCTTGATGATCCGATTTCCTCTTTTGATAAAAACAAAAAATATGCTATTCTTGAAATGCTTTTTCGTCGAGATTCTGATTTATGCCTGAAGAACAAAACCGTTCTAATGCTTACTCATGATGTGGAACCCATCATTGACACAGTAAAGTCTTTGTCGAGCAAATTCTGTAATCAAACAGCAGCATCATTCCTAAAGCTATCACGTGGTAAAATTGACGAATACAGTATTGGAAAAGAAGATATACAGCCTTTTGCCCAAATTTGCAGGAATGCAATTGGTTCAGCTAAGGATGATATTATAAAATTGATATATATGAGGCGCAATTATGAAATTATTGATAATAAAAAAGATGCGTATCAAGTACTCTCTAACCTTTTTCATAAAAGAGAATCTGCAATAGACACCCGAGAGCAAAAGGATCTAGATGGCAATTATCCATTAATGGATGCCGCAAGGTTCTCTTATGGATGTGACGAGATAAGCAAGCAATTAATGGACTTTTCATATGCTGACACACTTGATCGACTCTCTGATACCGATGCACTGAAATCTTTATATAATACAGCCACTAATGGATATGAAAAACTTCAGATTTTTCGACTTTTAAATATAGATGTTAAAAATTCCGTCATTCATAAATTCATTAATGAGACTTTTCACATTGAGAACGAATTTATATGCCAACTTGATCCGTCCAGATATGACACGATTCCGGAATATGTAATCGCAGAGTGTGATAAAATTCTTGCGGAATAATGTAGCTCGGAGAAGCAGAATATGACTAATTTTTACATAAATGAAAAACACCTTTCCCAAATCCCTGCTTTGCAATTATTGACGAGCCTGGGGTTCGAATTTATTACACCGGCAGAGACGCTTCAGGAACGGCAGAACAGAACATCCAATGTTCTGCTGGAGACGATCCTGCGTAACCAGCTCAAAGCGATCAACCGGATTCATTACAAGGGTGGAGAGTATCTCTTTAGCGAGGAAAATGTCCAGTCCGCCATCCAGAAACTGAAAAATATAAAATATGACGGACTGCTCAGGACCAATGAAGCGATTTATGATCTCATCACGCTGGGCACGGCACTGGAACAGACTATCGAGGGGGACTCGAAAAGTTTTACGATGAACTATATCGACTGGCGCAATCCCGATCGCAACCGGTTTCACGTAACGGTCGAATACAGTGTGGAGCGCTCCCGGTCAACAGAAACCGCCCGGCCGGATATTGTTCTTTTTGTCAATGGCATCCCGTTTTGCGTGATCGAATGCAAAGCACCACAGGTGGAAATCGAGCAGGCTGTATCGCAGTCGATCAGAAATCAAAATGACGATTATATCCCGAAACTGTTCGTTTACAGCCAGATGGTTCTGGCGATAAATAAAAACAGCGCCATGTATGCGACCATAGGGAGTGCCGCCAAATTTTGGAGCGTCTGGAAAGAGCCCGGGTTGACCACGAAAAACACGAAAGACACGAAAGACACGAAAAACACGAAATTTAAAGAACTCGAGAAACGGGTTCAGGATTCTTTAGAATACCAGGTCAATCTATATGATTTTTCTGTGACACATATGACGTCCGGAGTTGAAAAAGAACGTCTGGTGACTGAGCAGGACAAGGCTCTTTTTTCCCTCTGCCGTCCGGACAGGCTGCTGGAATTGGCATACACGTTTACGGTATTCGATGGCGGTATCAAAAAAATTGTTCGCTATCAACAGTATTTCGTCATAAAGTCGACATTAGATCGAGTCAAACAGTTTGACAACACCGGCGCTCGCAAGGGAGGGATCATCTGGCACACTCAGGGATCAGGCAAGTCTCTGACCATGGTGATGCTCGCGCGCAACCTGGCCCTGGATCCTGACATCATGAATCCGCGAATTGTGCTCGTGACAGATCGTGATGATCTGGATAAACAGCTGGGCAACACCTTTGTGGCCTGTGGCATGGAAGCCAATCGGGCCACGTCGGGGAGAAACCTGCTGGAGCTGGTGGCTGAAAAAAAATCGGCCATTATCACAACCCTCATCCACAAATTCGACAAAGCCTGGGCAGTTAAGAAATATCAGGATACGTCACCCGATATTTTCATTCTCGTGGACGAAAGCCACCGCACCCAGTTTGGCTCCTTTTCCGCACGGATGCGGCAGATGTTTCCTCAGGCTTGTTATCTCGGCTTTACCGGCACGCCGCTGCTCAAAAAAGAAAAAAACAATTTTGCCAAATTCGGTGGGCTGGTGGTTCCCCATTATTCCATCACACAGGCTGTCGAAGATGGTGCCGTCGTGCCGCTTTTGTATGAAGGGCGCCATGTAGAAATGACACAGAACCAAAAAGCGGTTGACCTGTGGTTCGAGAGACATACACAAGGGTTGACCAAAGAACAGCAGGCGGATCTGAAACGAAAATACGCACGCGCCGACATGCTGAACAAGGCGGATCAGGTCATTTATATGAGAGCGTTTGACATCAGTGAACATTATCGTTCCAACTGGCAGGGGACAGGATTCAAAGCACAGTTGGTTGCTCCCAACAAAGCATCCGCACTCAAATATCATGCATTTCTCGATGAAATCGGCTTTGTCAGTTCCGACGTGGTTATCTCACCACCGGATATGCGTGAAGGATATGAGGAAACCGATGACGAGTCGACAGATGAAATCGTTAAATTCTGGCAAAAGATGATGAAACGCTATGGCAGTGAGCAAGAATACACCAAACAACTCATCAACCAGTTTAAACACGGCAGTGATCCGGAAGTCCTGATCGTCGTTGACAAGCTGCTGACCGGGTTTGACGCTCCGAGAAATACCGTCCTTTATTTATGCAGAATTCTTCGCGAACATACGCTGCTACAGGCCATTGCACGCGTGAACCGCCTTTATGAAGGCAAAGAGTTTGGTTATATTATCGATTATGCAAGCGTCCTCGGTGAACTGGATAGAGCGCTTACCCTGTACAGCGCCTTTGAAGGATTCGATGAATCCGACCTGGTGGGTACGCTGACATCCATACAAGATGAAATCAAAAAATTGCCGGCCCGGCATTCCGATCTCTGGGATTTGTTCAAAACAGTCAAACATTCCTATGACGAAGAAGCCTATGAGGTGTTGCTCGCCGACGATGAACTGCGAGAAGAGTTTTACAGCCGTCTTTCAGAATTTGCCAAAAGTCTCGGCATCGCACTCTCTTCAGAAAAATTCCTGACCGAGACCGATGAAAAAATCCTGTTCGGATACAAGGCAGATCTTTTCAAGTTTCAGTCCCTCAGAGCATCCGTCAAGTTGGGATATGCCGAGGCCATTGACTACCGCGATTATGAACCTAAAATTAAAAAATTGTTGGATACCCACATTCAAGCCGATCAAGTCGTTCAACTCAACGAGCCTGTGAATATTTTTAATGATAAAATGTTCAATAGAGTCAAAGAAGAGCACGGCGTCTATCAAACAGGGAAAACCACAGCGTCCAAAGCGGATACCATTGCCCATGCAACAAAGAGAGCTATTACAGAAAGAATGGATGAAGACCCTGCGTTCTATGAAAAGTTTTCCAAGCTGATCCAGCAGGCGATCGAGGATTTCAGAGCCAAGCGGATATCGGATCTGGACTATCTGACCAAAGTCGTGGATATTCGTGACAAGGTTGTCGGCAAGGTACATGATGATATCCCGGATAACCTTTCCGGCAATCAAGATGCCATGGCCTATTTTGGTGTTTTATTGCCTTTCCTTGAAAAACAAAAAGATCCCGAATCCTCTGCGGCTGATATGGCAATTGCAATTCATGCCATTTTGGAAAAACACAATAAAGTTCATTTCTGGGATGACCAGGATGCTCAAAAACGAGTCATTAACGAAATCGACGATTATCTCTATGATGACCTCAAAACCAAAAGAGGCATTGATTTGTCGCTCGAGCAGATGGATGACATTATTGAAACAGTGCTGCAGGTGGCAAAACACAGGAGTCG
>CAZSOP010000279.1:4681-6092 GCA_964608385.1 uncultured Cytophagia bacterium | reverse complement strand
GGGATTGAATTAGGTTCACTTTTATAACTTAGAAAATTTATCATAAATGTCAAGCATATCTGAAAAAAAACATCAATTGAATGGGTCATCGGTGTACCGGACTCGTCCTGCTGAGTCGGATAGTAAAAGCACCTGCAATTACATTTTCCGTTAATAAACAGACACGACCATTCGCCGGCCCCGCAGATCCGACATCCTCTGGATAATGTGGCGCAATCGATTTTGGTTTGATGGTATCCCCAGGTCACAAAGGATTCAAGGGGAACGAATGAAATAAAATACATCTTTTTTCTTACACGATGCAATTCTTTTTTTATGCTAACAAAAAAAAAGCCGCGGTAAGACTTGCCGCGGCTTTTTCCGAAACTCTATCTGGATCAGATCATTTGGTCAAAAGCAATTTTCTCGTATAAATCTCGCTTTTACCAGAGACGTCTGTTATTCTAAGGTGGAGAATATAGAATCCGCTGCTCACCGTTTCACCGTTGACGGAGGTCCCATTCCAATGGATACGATGTGTTCCGGCGGCAATGTTTTGATTAACCAGCTGCTTGATGAATTGGCCTTTGCTATTGTAGAGCACCGCCCTTACCTCTGATTGTTCCGGCAATTGCAGTTCAATAGCTGTATCCATATTGAATGGATTCGGATAACTTTGAGAGATTGCCAGGTTGTCGGGAATAATGTTCGTTTCTGCAGTCATTTCAAAAATCCGTTTGTTCATGCTTGGCGAGCCGGTCAATCGCAAATAATCAAAGTCGGCGCTCAGGGCAATAGATGCCCATGTATTGCCGACAAGTCCGACATCTACAGGTGTGCTGCTCTCATTATAAGTGCCTGCAGATTGCCAGATCGAAGCTTCCGGTGCCTTGAATTCAAAACTATATTGTGATCCGATTTTGACAATACGTAAATCGATGATTTGGCCGCTGCTATAAGAGTCGCCGGCAATCAATCCGGCACCGGTGCGAAAGGCTTTGATCGTATTGGTGTTATTGGCAAAGCCAAAATAGATCATGTCGGATGCTGAAAAATAAACGCACAAGCCGATGACAAATTGTTCACCGCTATATTGGGTCAATTCCATGTTGGTTTCTATACACCAATCGGTTAAAGCGAGCTCGCGTCGTAATTGTGGTGCTTTATCGCTGCCTGTCCAGTGATGAAAGGACGTATTGCCCGGCAACGCCATACGGAAATATCCTGGTCGTGATGTGACGTCAAAATCAGGTCCGTTTTTGGGAATATATACTGTATAACCAGCCAGACTACCGCTGTTAAACTCTTCATCGATAACCGGTTCGGCATTGACGGTGATGGAGAGTTGTTTGGTAGCGGTTTCGCTTGTTGCCGGCGTCTGGCTGTCCTCGACCTGTATGGTAAAGGTAAATGTACCTGTAGCTGTCGGTGT
>CAZSOP010000279.1:0-4581 GCA_964608385.1 uncultured Cytophagia bacterium | reverse complement strand
ACCACTGATGACGCCTGTAGAGCTGTTGAGGCTGAGGCCTGCGGGCAGGGTGTTGGTGACGACGGACCAGGTATAAGGGGTGACGCCGCCGCTGGCCTGCAGTGTGGCGGAATAGGCCTGATTGGTTTGTCCGGCGGGTAGTGATGTTGTTGTGATTTGCAGTGGATCGGGATCGTTGTTGCTGTTGAGTCTGAGATAGTCAAAGTCGGCGATCATGTGGACAAAAGGCGTGCTCCAGGTGTTACCGATGAGGCCGAATTGTGACGGTGTATCGGTTCTTGTTGTGGTGCCTGCGAGGCTCCAGTCGGATGTCTGGTCTGGTTTGTATTCGAAATAGAAGGTATTTCCTTCTTTACGAATTTGCAGACAAACGATGTTGCCGTTGTTATAGGTTTCGGACAAGAGTCCGTGTTGACCGGATTTGGAGAGCTGGATAGAGTTGGTGCCGCCAAAGAATCCCCAGTAATAGAGATCAAACTGACCGAAATAGACGGTGAGCCCGGTGTGAAAGGAACCTGAGGTGATTTGTGTCAATTCGACTTTGGTTTCGATTTGCCAGTCACCCTCGGGGAGGTCTCTTCTGAGTTGGGGTGCGTTATCGACGGCGGTCCAGTGGGTGAATTTATCCGTGTTTGGGATTTCGAGTCTGAGATGTCCTGGTCTTTCGTTGTTGTTGTCAAAAGTGGGTCCTGTTTTTGGCAGGTGGACGGTATAGCCGTTGAGGCTTCCGGTGACGAATTCTTCATCGATGGCGGCAGGATCGACGACGGTGATGGAGAGTTGTTTGGTAGCGGTTTCGTTTGTGGATGGTGCCTGGCTGTCCTTGACCTGTATGGTAAAGGTAAATGTACCTGTAGCTGTCGGTATACCACTGATGACGCCTGTAGAGCTGTTGAGGCTGAGGCCTGCGGGCAGGGTGTTGTTGGTAACGGACCAGGTATAGGGTGTCTCTCCTCCCTGAGCGAAAAGAGTGTCCGAATAGACCTGATTAAGCGCTGCCGCTTTGAGTGCGGTGGTCGTGATCTCAAGAGGAGCCGGGCCGGTGTTGTCTGTCAAGCGCAGGTAATCAAAAGCCGCTTTCATATGCACGTATGGCGTTTGCCAGGTGTTGCTGATAATGCCGATATGATCCGGGATATCTGAACGGGTTGTGGATCCTGCGTGAATCCAGGAAGCACTCTCATCAGGACGATAGTAAAAGTTAAAGAGATTGCCCTCTTTGGTGATCTGTAAACAGACTGTTTTGCCTTGGTTATAGGGGACAGTTAATAGACCATGTTCACCGCTTTTTGAGAGTTGCAGCAGGGTAGAGTCACCAAAGAATCCCCAGTAATAGAGATTGTATTGATCGAAACGAACCATGAGGCCGACATGGTAATTGCCGGCGCTCGCTTCTGTGAGTTCGAGTTTGGTTTCGACTTGCCAGTCGCCGGCAGGGCATGTGCGACGAAGTTGTGGAGCATCATCGGAAGCGGTCCAATGGGTAAATTTATCGCTGTTTGGGATTTCAAGATAAAGATGACTGGTGCGGGTGGTATTGTTATCCATATAAGGGCCGTTTTTTGGGATATAAACCTCATAGCCGTTCATGCTGCCGCAGAGGAATTCCTGGTCAATTCCGGATGCATCCAGAATATTTATTTCAAACGTTTTGCTGGCGCTCTGAGCCGGTACGCTGCCATCCTCAATTTTTATTTCCACAGTGAACAGGCCCGATTCCAGAGGGGTTCCGGTTATTTCGCCTGTGGAGATGTTTAAGGCCAAGCCATTGGGCAGGCTGCCCGCGATGATAGACCAGTTATAAGGCGCATTACCCCCTTCGGCACTAAATTGGTTATAATAGGGGGTATCTATCTGGCCGCAAGCAGCAATGGTGCTGGTAATCCTTAATGTTTGGCCTGTGAGCCATTCGCATATATTTTTCATGAGATTATTGCGGTCTGTTTCGGAGGCAATAGCTTCAAACCCGAAGGAAAGATAGACGACTTTATAAGTCGAATCGACGGTAAGACCGGCGGTACCGGATGAAATGGGAGCATTGATAAAATTATCTTCCTTGATCGGTTTTTGATCTGCCATTGGGTCATTGCTTCCCGGAGTAATGCCATTATCGAAATAGGTAAAGATGGCTGTCGCTGAACTCAGGGGATCAATCTCGCTGGGAAAATTCTGGTTGTCAGCTCCGGAGCCGCCGTCGATGGAGAGGATGAGACCATCTGTAATGGGATTTTCTGCCACACCTTGCACGCCGGCCCAATTCACATCATCCTGGGCATAATGAGCGCGAAGATAGCCATTTACAAATATATTATTACCCAAATCAAATCCGATATCCTGACCTGTGAGAAAAAAGTTACCGCCATTGTTCAAAAAGGTGGAGAGATTGGCCTGATCATTTGAACTCAATGTCGTAGACCAATCGCTGCCGGTAAACCAAATGACGCATTTTCCCTCTCCCAGGTAATGATTCAAAAGATCAGGATGCGCTGTGCCCGAGGTTTCCACATTGTAATAGTAATAATTGAGACTGTTTGCAGTCAATGCATTGGTGAAATAATCCTCAACATTCACGAAAGTGGAGCCGTCATCGTCATCCACGAGCAGAATGTCGCTGTTATCAATGCCCTCCTGATTGACGATAACCTCAAACGGACTGTTATCCGCCCAGGCAGCGTTGATTTCAATGGTTCCGCTTCTTGATGAGCCGTTACTGTTTGCATTGATGTTGATCACTATCGAGCCATTGCCGTTTCCGCTAGAACCGGAGGCAATAGACAACCAGCTGTTTCCGGAGGTAACAGAGGCCGTCCAGTCAGGACTTGGAGTGGTTGTATTGCAGGCCACATCAATGGACTGAGCGGAAGAATACCATAAAGTGTGGATTTCATCCGGACTCACAAATAGTTCGTCTGCGGTTATTTGATTAACGGCTCTGTAAATATTGAGGCGTTTACTACTGACGGTTTTATTGACGAGCGCCGACAGGGACTCTCCGCTATCCATCAACAGTTGTTTGACGTCGAGATGTGTCATTGTCGGGTATTGTGACCACAAAAGTGCTGCAGCCCCGCTTACATGTGGTGCAGCCATGGACGTACCGCTTTTATATGCGTAAGCATTATTCGGTACCGTGCTATATATACTGCTTCCGGGTGCTGCCATGTCTACAGAGGTGGCCCCATAACAGGAAAAGCCGGATAGATTGTCATTGTGGTCCGTTGAGGCAACCGCGATGATATTACTGTTGCTGTAACTGGAGGGAAAGTGAGGAGAGATATCGTTATCACTGGAGTTGTTTCCCGCAGCAGCGATAAAAAGCTGACCGGCATTATTCGCTGCTGCGATGGCATCATAGAGCGACTGAGAATATCCTCCGCCTCCCCAGCTGTTGCTCGTCAGACGGGCACCCATTTGTGTGGCGTATTCTACAGCGAGAATGGCATCGGAGGTTGAGCCGCTACCGCTTGCACTTAGAAATTTGAGCGCCATGATTTTTGCGTTCCAGCAGACGCCGACAACGCCCTTGCTGTTGTTGCCGGAAGCGGCTATGGTGCCGGCACAGTGGGTGCCGTGGCTGTGATCATCCATGGGATCATTATCATTATTGACAAAATCCCAGCCGTGTATATCATCGATATAACCGTTGCCGTCGTCATCGATATTGTTGCCGGCAATTTCTCCGGGATTGGTCCAGATATTGTCAACAAGGTCTTCATGATTATAATCGACACCTGTATCGATTACTCCCACCAGTACGTCGGCGCCGGTTTCAGTATCCCATGCTTCGGGTGCGTCAATGTCGGCATCGGCCGTACCACCGCTTTGACCGCTGTTGTGCATACCCCATAAATTTGAAAAATGAGTGTCATTGGGAAAAGTATCGAGAGCGTGAACAATATAGTTGGGTTCAGCATACTCGATTGCCGAATATTCATTCGCCATTTGAACGGCCATCTTTGCTTCGACAGGCATGGTCCAGAGCTCGGCGTTGATCGATTTAAAAACAGTCTTTACCCTGGCATGCATCCGCTGCCGTATGCGGGCAATATCCTGGGTACGGACAGACTTTTTATATTTTACGATGATTTCATTTTGTACATAGTCCTGTCCGGTAAGCATGGATGCCAGAGAGAGAAAGACGACTAAAAAAAGCTCTTTTTTCATAAACTGCCTCCGTCGGATTGAGAGTTATCACAATCGGTTATGAATTGAGCCAAACGGTTCAAATTTGCAGAATGATTGGATGCACAGATAAGAAATGAATTAATGAATTGAGCAGACAGAAAAACAGATGACAATCTCACTTTCGGTTTTAATCATATTATAAAGAAATGAGATTAATGAGAATACTCAACCAGATTCTGCTGCTCTATTTATGATGCCCAATACAACTGTTTGCAACCCCTGGAAATCCCCTTACTTTCACAAGTTTATCATAAAATCGCCACAAAGTCAAGAAAAAAATAATGCTCTGAGTGCATCTTTTTTTTATAAATAGATACTATTAAACCTCTTAAGTGTTTATTTCCGGATCATCCGGTTAATGCGTACCCAAAACCGCCAAGCTCGCCAAGAGCGCTG
>CAZSOP010000278.1:0-6134 GCA_964608385.1 uncultured Cytophagia bacterium | reverse complement strand
TTTTGTAAAAAAGTAAATAATTTCTTAAAATTGATCGATGGCACCTCCTCATTTTCGATGATGAGATGATAATCGGTAAGCTCTGGGCCTTCTTTGCGAACGCTGAAAGATTCAGTTTGTTTGAATTTTTCGGAAATCTGAACGAGGTTGCGCCGATCCTCCTTACTAATATCTGCAAATGTTAATGTAAGTTCGGGACATTTGCCAAGTGCATATCTTTCAGAATATTGACAAGTTAGAGAAGTATCAAATATTTTATCAAAACTAAAAGATTCAATGGCTTGCAAAATATTGGTTTTTCCGCTTTCATTCGCCCCTATAAGAACATTCATTTTGGGATTCAATTCCAAATCCAGGTCATAAATGGACTTGAATGCCTTTACCATTATCCGATTAATAATCATAGTTCCCCATCCCTCAATAAAGTGACAATTAATCCCTTGCTTTAAATGACTTTATCAGCCCATAAACAGAGAAAACGAATAAAGAGTACAAAACATACGTTGTATCAAAAACATTCGGCAAGCCATGATTAAGCAATCCGAACCAAAAAATTATGGCGAGCACCAGCCAGAGCAAATGCATAATCGACTTTGTAACATTGGCAGCAAAACCCCGCTTGACAAGAAAACGACGATACCATTGACTGAAAAAATCTGCACCCAACATGATAAAAAGAGCAAAAAGTGTGGCAATAAATAAAAAAGTTCCCAAAACGTTCACCTCGCTTTATATTGCAGATTTTTGAATAATCGTATCCTTTAAAAATTTATCATCATTTGGTTTTTGATTATCGGTGGTAAAATGCAATCCCCGGCTTTCTTTACGAAGCATTGCACAGGAAATGATCAACTGTGCAATAGTTGCCAGATTTCTCAATTCAACCAGCTCTTCCGTCACTTTGGTGCGTTTGTAAAAATTTTCAATTTCCTGCCCAATCAGTCGCATCCGGCTCAGAGCTCGCTCCAGCCGAAGGGTAGACCTGACGATACCGACATAGTCGGACATGAGGGTTTGAATTTCCGTCTTATCGTGTGAAATGAGCACCCATTCTTCGCTGTTAAAGGTTCCTGTATCATCCCATGGCGGAATATTGGGAATTTGCACATTTGTTTGCAATAACTCAACCGCCTTTACGGCTGCTTCCCGGGCAAAAACAACGGCTTCGAGTAAAGAGTTAGATGCCAGGCGGTTGGCACCATGGACCCCGGTACAAGCAACTTCACCACACGCCAGCAACCCGGATATGGATGTCGAGCTGTCAAGACCGGTTCTGACACCACCGCAGGAATAGTGCGCCGCTGGTACAACCGGTATAGGTTCTTTGGTAATATCAATTTTATATTTTAAACAATTTTCATAAATATTTGGAAATCTGCTCCGAACCGAGTCAGAATCCTTAAAAGAGATATCGAGATAAACACACGAATCACCGCGTTTCTTAAGCTCATTATCGATGGCCCGTGCGACAACATCCCTCGGAGCCAGTGACGCCATGGGGTGATAACCCTGCATGAATTCTTCTCCATTCCTGGTAACCAATCGGGCTCCGTATCCCCGGACAGCTTCACTGATAAGAAAAGAGTTGGCATCAGGATGATACAGCGTTGTCGGGTGAAACTGCATAAATTCCATGTTGGCAATCCGGGCACCGGCTCGGTAACTCATCGCGATGCCATCTCCGGTGGCAATGTCCGGATTGGTGGTATGCAAATAGACCTGGCCGCAACCACCGGTTGACAAAATTGTCGCCTTTGCCAAAAACCGAACAACCACTTTTGCTTTCGAGTCCAGAACATAAGCGCCCCAACAGTGCAAAGACGCCTGATCTCTGGGCTGGGGTTCAAAGATGTGATGTTCGGTAATTAAATCTATAGCAATATGATTTTCATATACTTTAATACGGGGTTCTGCCTTGACCGCGTTTAACAGCGCTTTTTCCAGGTCTCTGCCGGTATGATCCTTAACATGTACAATCCGATATGCCTTGTGACCCCCTTCCCTGGCGAGGTCGTAAAGGCCGGTCTTCTTTTTGGTAAAATTTACCCCGATTTCTTCCAGATGGTGGATGTGTTGCGGCCCTTCTTTGACAATCTTTTCGACCGCATCGCGATGACACAGCCCGGCGCCGGCTTCGAGTGTATCTTTGATATGCTGTTCAAAAGTATCCGTCTCAGACAAGACAGCAGCAATACCACCCTGGGCATAATTGGTATTGGAATCAGCCCTTTCCTTCTTGGTTACAAGCGATACATTACCATGTTTAGCCAAGTGAAGAGCGCAACTCAAACCACCTATACCGCTTCCAATAACGAGAAAATCGCTTTCAATCTTCATATCCAAACTTAGGCCAAAATTATAAAAAATGCAACAGGAAATCAACGGCGCTGAGTAAATTCAAACGACCAATCTATCAGTATGCGATGTGCCGTTCTATTCCTGAACTAATTTCAATAATTCTTCAGAATTTATCGGGCGCGTGATAAAGCCATCAAAATGGCCCTCCGAATCACTGCCTCCTTTCTCCTGCTCGTCGCATTCACCTATGAGGCGCAAATTGGGCTGCATTTTAATAATTTGTTGCATCAAATCACTGGTGCATTTTGACTGCATCGAGTACGCACTGTGGGTACCGAAATCAAGAAAGGTTAAATCGTATTTTTCACCCTCTAAAAACCTCAACAGCTCCTCCACCTCGGTCGCTACCTGTACTGAATGTTTATCACATAGAAGCAAATATATCTGCATTCCGGAGGATAATTCACCGCTTAGAATCGCAATCTTCATCTTGGGGGTCACGCTCACTGTCCACTGTTTAGAATTTAAACCGTTCAAAAAGATATAGTAACATTTACGGGGTTTTGCGGACAGCTGAAATCAGAGGATAACTCTATGAGTAAAGCTTTTTCAAGCTGCTTTCTTTATAATAATGCGACAGGATCTCTCTATAGTTGTATCCCAGCTGAGCCATAACGGTAGCACCAACCTGACACAAGCCGACACCGTGTCCCCAGCCCGCCCCGTGAAGATGAAACTTTTCAATTTTCCCTGTCTGGTTCAAATCCCTTGTAATATAAAAACAAGCGCTGTATAGATGGCTTTTGGAAAGCGCCCGCCGGATTGCGAGTTCCTTGCCGATGCGTACATTCTTCTTGCTACCAACTATATCCAAATAGACCAGTCTTCCGGAAGCGCCGCGTTCCCCGGGAATCAAATCGATTAATTCACCAATATCATCGCTTAGTTTTTCCCTTATGATATTTTCCAGCTCTTTTTTATCATAGCTCACTTTCCAGCGAAATAATTCAGTCGTATTATAGGGTAAAGAAGACGTAATTTTGTACTTTTCCGTATTACAAAAAACATCGGGATGACTATCAACATATTTTTTGACTTTTTCTTCACTATCCAGTGGATAATCCAGCTCTTCCTTACCATCCGTTCCAGGCACGAGATAAGGAATTTCTCTATCATCCCAGACATAATTAAATCCCTCCATAACACCGCCGCATATCTTTGCATATCTCGCATCACAGACCTTGTCCTGATAAAGTAAATTCTCTCCGCATGTTAAGCGCGCGGCTTCAACAGAGGCATCTGAAATATTTTCCACCCCATGATAACACTGGCAATGATCGTCTGAACAGAGGTGAAATTTTTCCTCATAGTGGTGCTTCCCCATGGTCGCCAATATGGTACTGCGGGCGGCTATGGTCTGGGCCTTGAGCAACTCGATGGGGTTTTCAAAGGTCATCTCGGATGAATTGACACTAACCAGATATGTTTCAATATCAAGCTCATTGATGGCCACCAGCTTTCCCTGATTATTGATGTCGATTTCAAGAACACCAGGTAACTTTTGCGTGCGTTTATGCTGCCAATGAAATTCAATCCCGACAGTAACATCTTTTAAAAAAATAAAGGCATCGTCCTGTTGCGGTTCAATCCTCAATGCATTTGTAATCTTGTTGCCTTCCAGCGCTATCTCCCCCTGTGCCGCCTCGACTATTTCCTTGACAACCAAAGCCTGACCAATGTGTTGATGGTCCTGAGCAAATTTTTCTGCTTCATTTTTATTCGCATACCCTTTACTGACAACCCAATATTCGCGATTGTCAATAGTCGTATCTTCCAGCTCTAAAACGATACCCGGATGCCATAAAGCGGAGTCGATATTTTTAGATTGTAACGCTTTTTGTAATTTTTCTGCCTCGACTTTTTCCTGCACTATAGCCATACGTACACAATAATCGATTTGGGCCGGCGCGGAATTCGCGATAGTTGCTTTATATTCACGATCCTTTTCGCCGACAAAGAGAGTATCGCCATCTAAAGTTTTTGCCTTAAAGTCGGATGAACATTTGAAGGTAATCTGTTCAGCCTCCTGAATCATCCCTATTCGAACAACAGGCCAATCACCAGTCTTCATTTCTAAATCCTCCATGATGATAGAATCTTTCACTTTCTCGATTAAATCCCCACAGTGAAACCATTAGGACAAAGATAGCCAGCAGAACCCAATAATATTTTACATGTATTCTCCCGGCATAAATACTCAAATCGGCATTATTAAGATTGAGAACCACTATAGAGACCAAATTGTTGAGCGCATGCAATATAACCGCCGGATAAATACTTTTGCTTTTCCAACTCAAATAGCCAAGAACGAGGCCGAGAAAAGTAATCTGCAATGCGGTCCAGGGATTAAAATGTACAAGCGCAAAAACAACTGCAGACAAAACAACTGCTAAAAAAGGATCGCGCTCGTATTCAAGCGAACGCTGCAACAAACCACGGAATATCATCTCTTCAGCAACTCCTGCCAATAAGACTGCCGCTAAGATAATAATAATACCATCCCCAATAGTTTGAATTTCCACCACAGCCTTCATGGCATCCTGCCACCATGACGGTGTTGGAAAAACCGATCTAAGAGTTCGATCCATCTCGTCGGTTATTACGATTGTAGATACAGCGATGAAAAAAGATAAAATCCCCATCCGCAAACTGATCGCATTCAAGCGAAACGCTCTCTTTACAGAAAAATGCTTATAGCGCACGTAAACGTATGCCGGAATGACAATAAAAATCTCAGCCAATAAAACAAACTTTTGTTCCAAAAAACTCATCAACATGACACCGATCAGCATGACCATAAAAAAAGTGATCAAAAAAATAATGGCAATGTGCCGGGTAGGAATGATATCTCTGCGAAAATTATTCATGTCTATTCATCTCATATAAAATAATTCCACATGCGATTGCAGCATTTAAAGAATCTCCCGACCCCCGGGATAATATAGTGATTTTTTCATCACAAAGTCTCAATAAATTTTGATCTATTCCCTGGCTTTCATTGCCGATCAGAATTGCGGTTTTTTCAGGTTTTTTAACAGTGGCGATGCTTCTGCCATTCTCTCTTACTGAGGCAAATATTTTATATTTTTTATGTCTCAGGTCCTCAATAACCATACCGAGTTCGTTATCCTCGAAAAATGGCATATAAAAAATAGCGCCCATGGTGGCCCGTACCACCTTGGAATTAAAACATTCTACAGAATTTTTACTGAGAAAAATCGCATCAAAACCAAACCATCTGGCAGTACGAATGATCGTACCGACATTACCCGGATCTTGCAAATCATCCAAAAGCAATATATTGGATCGTGCTTTTTTCAATACCTCATCGTAATGATAATGCGGTTTTTTCACAATCATGGCGATACCCTGTGGAGAGGTGGTGTCGGATAGTTTTTTCAAGTCGTTATCTGGAATCGTAAAGGTGGGTATGTTCCTTTGCTCGATGAATTCAAAAAACGGATTTGAACGTAAATCGGGCAGAAAAGATTTGCTGATGATGCATTTTTCAATCTGACTTTTGGCTTCCAGAGCTTCCTGACATAGATAGAGCCCCTCAATCAGAAAAAAAGGATTATTCACTCTCCGTTTTTTCGTTTGTAAAGAGCGAATCTGTTTTATCTGGTTTTTGCCAAGTTCACACAAAAAATATCCCATTTTACCTAAAAAACGTCACCAGCTCATCTAAAGCGATGGATTTTTGCTCTCCTGTACGCAGGTTTTTAACCGTTAAAATATTATTTTTGACCTCATCCTCACCGATAAGAACAGCAAAA
>CAZSOP010000277.1:0-6134 GCA_964608385.1 uncultured Cytophagia bacterium | reverse complement strand
CCGTAGGATTGCAACCCCGCGGCTCGGGCGAATATAAAATAGCCCCGGCCCTTGGGTTCGTCCCTGGGTCGGGGCACCTCCCCTGACGGTATCCAACTGTGAACAACCTCTACGAGCAGATCTGCACCTGGGACAATCTTCACCTGGCCTGGCGCAACGCGGCGAGGGGCAAGCGCGGCAAGGAACCGGCAGCCCGCTTTGAGTACCGCCTGGAGGATAATCTGCTGCAGCTTCAGGCGGAGCTCCGAAGCAAGACCTACCGTCCCGGCGATTACCATTCCTTCCACATCCACGAGCCCAAGCGACGCCTGATCAGCGCCGCGCCTTTTCGCGATAGAGTCGTGCATCACGCGCTGTGCAATATCATCGAACCACGCTTCGAGCGTAGCTTCATCCACAATTCCTACGCCAACCGCGTCGGCAAAGGCACTCATCGGGCGCTGGATCGGTGTCAGCAATTTACGCGGCGCTTCCGTTATGTGTTACAGTGTGACGTCGTTCAGTTTTTTCCGAGTATTGACCACACCGTGCTGCGGCGCATCCTGGCCCGTAAGATCGAGAACGCCGACACGCTGTGAAAACAGACCTGTTTAAATGGACAAAACGCAAAACAAAAATCAACATAAGAGACTAGTCATTTGCGATGAAAAAGCGAAAGGATCTCGCTCTGCAGAATTATGGAAAAATGTATTCATGCAACATTTTTTTTACAGCCCTGGTGTGTCGTTTGTGGACTCGGTTTCGAGGGTGAAAAAACTGCAGATTCCTGGTTTATTAAAAGAGGAATTTAAGCGACTGCTCAATCACAAAAACTCTACAACCGGTGCGACAGGGTCAAACTCGATCTTAGCTCGTGAAAGCGTCTGCTGCCGCGAAAGTCATTGTAGGATAAATTCAATACCAGTGAATTCTGTCGCGTCAGGCGATAACTGGAGGTCAAACCGGTGCGGAATGTCCGCGTGTCGCGGATCATGGACGAGGCGCTGAAAAGGGAGGTCGAAAGCCGGTTCTTAAAGGCCGAATGCGTTAGTCGCAGCGAATAGACCTGGGTCGTATAGGAGCCCTGCGTGCCGGTATCGCGGAAGGACAATCCTGTGGAAAGATTCAGATTAAGCGTTTGCCGCAAGCGAATCTGGCCGGTTAAATTGACGGTATGGTAATGGCTTTGAATTCGGTTCTGCGGCATATTTTTGTCCGAGGTTTGATAGGTATACTGTAATCCTGCCTGCCTGAACACGGAGGTCTGATCGAACAGATAAGCCTGATGGGTCGAAAAGACGATATTATCAAAATCCCATTCCAGCGAATCCACTGCCGCATCATTGCCCATCAGCAGATAACTCATATTAACGCTCGATCGCCACTTTTCTGTGTTCATGGCCCAGGAGGTTCTTATCTGGTTGCGGACATTGGTTTCTTCTTTTTGATCTAAAAGATTGTCCGAGTACCTGCTCCAGTTGAACCGTAGACGGTGATTACCGATACGGCCGCTCGTGCTCATGCCGAGTTCCTGGCGGTCATTGATGGTACTGGGCGTGGCCAGGGAAATATAGCCCGGTCCGATATAGCGATAAATCAACTCGGAACGCCATTTTTGTACCGAGAACTGCAGGCGCGAATTGACGGCAAAATCGACGTTTGAGCTGCGCCTGGGCGAATAGATGCGATCGACGACCCCCCGAAAGATATCCGGCATGTCGACGCTATCCGGTGAAACCGGTGCGTTGTTGAGATTCTTGGTATAGCCGCTGCCGCTCGCTTCGATCAGCAGATTTACCTTGTCCTCAAACAGACCCAGGCGCGTCGCAATTCCTGCGATGACGTTTTCCTGCGGCGTGACGGTATAAGGATTATAGGGAGGCTCAACCCAGAGGGTGTCCAGCTCGGTTTCCAACGTGTCGACGATGACATAATTATATTCGATGGAATCGCGCTTTGTCAGAGATCCAAGATCGTCCTTGACTTTGACAAAAATAAGGTCAAAATAGGAGCCTTGTTCTTTGCCATAGCCCAGGCGTCCGGCCATCATGTGCTGCGCATAGCTCTGCACCACCACATTGCCGTCCACCGCGCGTTTGGTTTGTCCCCCGCCGACGGTGAACCGGAGTTTTTTGGGAAAAAGGTCGATTTCAGCGCCTTTTATTCGAATACCATTATAGGTATATAAAGAAAACGAATCGGTATAATCGCCCAAATGAGCCTTTCCCCACCGCCAGCTCGGATGCAGACCCATAATATTCATATCCTGGCGGGCGTAAGAGCCTTCGGTAGAGAGCATGACATCAGCGGAAATGGAAGCATAGCGGGAAAGGGAAAGAGTCGGTGTAAACAAAAAACGTCCGGTGGAAGGCGGCCGTCTGCGGTTAATGCCATCGACGTTATAGAGCTCTCCATAGAGACTGGCTTGTCCGGTGAGCTGGGCATTGTCGAAAATAAAAGACCGGACTCTGTCCAGTTGCGCCGTTGCAGGCATTGTCAGGATCAGCACGATAAAGCCGATCACAAGAACCGATCGCAATAATGGTGAACGGGTTTTATTCAATCGTTTCATCATTGTTATCTTTCATTTTTTGGTTTTTTTCCCGGTTTCGCAAGGCCATCACTTTATCGTTGCGGCCCAATAAATTCCACACCGAGATTAAATGGGTTCTCAATACATCCTGATCCGGATGCGCCCGTAAATACCGTTCCCAGCGCCCGGCCAGAAAGGCGAGTTGATCGAGTTTCTCTGCCAATTCCCGGCATGCCGACAGAATTGATGACTTTTGGGGATTGCGGTCCGCAGCAGCCAGGTACAATCTAAAGGCTTTGTCCGGTTCTCCATTCAGATTCAATTGGTGGGCCAATTTTTCCTGAATATCAATAGAACCGGGTTCTCGCTCCAGGGCTTTGCTATAATATTCTATTGCCGCAGTGTAATGGTGCCGGGCTCGTTCAATGTCACCGTAAAGCTCATACAAAATTGGCCCGTCTTGAAAATCTTCAGCTAGTGTCGCGAGCTCTTTTTTAAGATCGTCCGGATCGTTGTTAATCCACTCATTCACGACGCTCCGTAGAATGGATTTTAACGAATCCGCTTTGATCTGAAAAGTGATTTGGCGCCCGGTCATGATCATCGGTGAAGCTGCAGGGGTCAGGGTCATCTGTTGCGCCTGCGCTTCGATATCGCTGAGCGCCTGCAGCGAACGTCTTAGAATAACAGCGCGCAAAGCCTCGGCTTGCTCTGATGTTTCCTGCTGCTGATATAAGGTCCAGAGCCGGTAGGCGGAATAGAGGCTTCCGCCACAGCGTTCCGCTTTCTCATAACTCTGAAGGGCTTGATCTCTGTTTTGCATCTCTTCATATATTTTCCCCTGCTCTACGAGCGGCTCGGCTGACTGTGGATCGAGGTGATGCCATCTTTGATAATAATCCAGGGCTTTATCATATCGTTTATTGCTAAACGCCAGCTTGCCGGCACGGGCGAAAATGACAGCAGGTTCTGAGAAGGCGGGTAAACGTTTTTCGTAAAACGCCAGTGCAGAGTCGATTTTCGATTCACGTCCCAGGAGTGAGGCGATGCGCAGTGCTGTCTGCTCATTGTCGGGATGCCGGTTCCAATAATCGCTGTAGACGTTGCGCGCCCGCGCCCATTCTTTTTCCCGTTCCCACGTCTCTGCGATTTTGAGCATCAGGCTGTCCGCTGCGGGTTTCATGGCCAGCCATTTTTTATAGATTTGACGCTCCTCAGACGGCTTTCCGCTTTTTTTATAGACTAAAGCCAGGGTCTGATAAACCGGTGCATGCCCCGGATAAGTTGCTTCAAAATCGGTCAGCCGTTTGATCGCCTCCGATGTACGACCGCTGTCAAAATAGAGTTTTGCCAGTTCCACCACCGTATTGACATCCCGGGGACGTTCCTCCAACTGCTGCAAAAGCTGTTTTTCCAGCGATTCGTAATCACCTTTGTTTATAAAGGCTATTTTTTGCAGTTGCAGCAATCCTTCATGACCGGGATCGATGGCCAGACCTTTGTTGATCCAGGTTTCTACGTCCTGCCATTCACCGCTTCGCAGCCGCGCCAGGGCCGCGGCATGATAGAGACCGGGGTCATTCGGCTGCAGTAAACTCGCCTGTTGAAAGGTTTCACATGCCTCTCTAAAATCGCCATCCTCAAACTGCTTTACGCCGGCTTTTTGTAAACAAATCACCAGACTGTTTCGCAGCTCCTGATTGGGATATCGCCTGTAAAGGTCTTGCAGCCAGTGGGCCGCATGGTCATAGTGTTCATTATGATAAAACGCATCAGCCAGAGCGACTTTATCCTGATCTCCAAGAAGTTTGTTTTGCACCAGATGCTGAGCCGAATCCGCAAAGCCGCTGTGAATCAGCGGCAAAACGGTATTCGAGAGATACTCCTTTGGTGGCAGTCGATTTTCCAAACCGCTCAAACTCTGCACGGAGTCCTGCTTTTGCTGCGCAAAAAGCAAAGCATTTAGCGAAATAAAAAGCACTGATAATATGATTTTTTTTTGTATAGAGTGCATAGATCGATTATTTAATTCCTTCGGTTACAGGTTTTTTTGTTGTTCATCAGTTTCCGGATAAGGATTTTTCAATTTCATATCTTTTACCGTGCTGTATTCACCGGATCAGAGGATTTGCTCTCATTACCGGAGGTATCGACAGCTCGCACGGTGTACCAATTTTCCTCTTCCATCGCGTTATGCATATAGATTGTATCCGTCACCGGTTCCTGGTTCAAGCGTTCATAGCGACCGGTGGGTAGATTGGATCGATAGACGTAATACCCTGCCAAATCAAAATCGACAACAGCTTCCCACTGAATTTTTACCATACGTTCTTCTTTATCCGCGGTGACAAAACGGATTCGTGGCGGAGCGGCATAGTCGCGCATGATGATGGAATTTGTCGACACCGCCTTGCTGCGGTTACCTGCCGTGTCCGCGGTAGTGATGGTGTAGCGATACACCATACCCTTTTTCACTTTTGAATCCACAAGCTCTGTTTGAGGATGAGCAATGGGATCGAATACAATTGTATCCGCGGCGGAAATACGGCTGATGTGATAACAAGCCGCGTCCAGTGCAGAGCTCGGATTCCACTCGATCCGCAGAGCCCGGCCGGCAATGTTGTTTACCGAGGTCATGCCGGGCGGGGTGGGAGACTCGTCATCCGGAATCGTGACCTCAATTTCCACCGGTTCGCTCTGCAACATCATCGAATCAACCGCCACCACCTGATAAACATAGCGCCGGCCCGCTTCCAGGCCACGGTCCTCATTATTGTCGATGTGCCGAGTCTCAAATATCGGCTCGGGCGTGATAAATGCGAACGATCCCTCTGTAACGCGGCGGCCCACTTTGTAACCGATAGGTTCCCGGCTTGCCGGCGCTTCCCAGTCGAGAATGACGCTGTGGTTTTCCTGTATTAAGCGCAGATTTTGAATCTTTTCCGGTGGCGTGAGGTCAGTGGGAAAAATACTGACCCGAATACTGTGTTTACTGGAATTTTTTGCCGTATCTACAGCACTGACGGCATAAAAATACTGCTCTCCAAAGGTTACGGTGGAATCAATATAATGGGTTTCCGTGTAAGGGATGGGAGTGCTGTTCAGACGAATAGAATCCGCTTCCAGACCGCTCCAGCGATAGAGGTTGTAAAACTCCACGTCCAGTTCAGGACTCATGTTCCAGACCAGTGCAACCGCTTTTCCCTCTTTATAGGCAGTCAACCCTGCCGGTGGCGCTGGTGCGATGATATCATCTATCGTGACCGAGACAGGTATGCTGAATGCGCTTTCGACTCCGGCCGGATCCAGAGCCGTCATGGTATAGGTATAAGTATGGCCGATGTCGATATGTTCATCGATGAGTTGATAGGCAGAGCCATCCAGTCGCAGCAATATTTTGTCGTTTATTTTTTCCGGAGCTTGTGATTTTTTCTGCCGGTATACTCTGAATTGAACCGCCAAATCATTTGTTCCCGGCCGCCAGTGCCGGTAGCTCCATTTGATCTCGACACCCTCGACCGTTTGTTCGCATGTGATTTCTTGTGGGGGTTGCGGCGGTTTAGATCGGAAGAGGGGCGTGTAGGGGAAGAGTGTAGATCTCGGTGGTCGCCGTATCATTAAA